>CANFSD010000106.1 GCA_947449515.1 Bacteroidota bacterium | reverse complement strand
TAATAGTTCTTGTGGTCTCGACAGGATTCAAACCTGTAACCTTCTGATCCGTAGTCAGATGCTCTATTCAATTGAGCTACGAAACCGATTGTGGGGTGCAAATGTAGGAATTTCGTCCTAATAAACAAACGGGTTCAATAATTTTTATGAACCGCGCTGTTTTCCAGCTCCCCCAATTTTTATAAACCTGCTAAAACTTGGTTGATAGCCTCAAAATTTGGCAAATCACCGGCGCTTTCCAAAACCTCAGCATATTGAATGGTACCATGGGCATCAATAACAAATGCAGCACGTTTAGCAACACCTTTTAAACCCAAAATCCAATTTTCATAAATTGCACCGTATGCATTGATGGCATCTTTATTAAAATCAGACAACAAGGTGAAGTTTAAGTTTTGCAATTCTTTGAATTTACCCAATGTAAATGGCAAATCTACAGAAATAGCAACTACATCACATTTGTCGTTGTGGTACATAGAGATTGCATCTCTTACTGTACACAATTGGGTAGTACAAACACCAGTAAAGGCTGCTGGAAAAAAGTGAACGATTAGGTTTTTACCTGCGTAATCTGCTAATGATACTTCTTTCTTATCGGTATCAATTAATTTGAAATCTGGAGCTTTATCTCCTACTTTTAATGACATATTATTATTTGTTTAAAGTTTAATTGGTTCAACAATTATAGGGCTAAATGGTTTTAATTTAACAAGCGTTTTATCAATCTAAGTTTATGTGTGTGGGTTCCAAGCTTTTCATTAAAAATGCCATAGGAATCCAAAACATCTATTCTTACCATTCCGCTTGCATGAATAATTTCACCCTTGCCAAGCATCATACCAACATGTGTAATGCGGCCTTCGGCATTATCAAAAAAAGCCAAATCTCCGGCTTGGGTTTCATTCACAAAAGAGACATCCTCCCCTATGGTGGCTTGTTGGTAGGCATCACGAGGAATTTGTATACCAGCCACTTTATAAATTAATTGGGTAAAACCAGAGCAGTCCATTCCAAAAAGGGTACGACCACCCCAAAGATAGGGTGATCCTAAAAATTGTTTCGCAAATTCAATCAAAGTTGGTATACTCAATTCGGCTTTCGCAATATTTGTTTGGTAGGCATGCTGGTTAATTTGAAAGTTTAATACATCATTTTCAAAATTACCCTGGTGCAATATACTGCCTGGCAGCAAGCGCAATGGATTGGTATCATTGATTTTTTGAGCATTTATATATGGAAAATTTGCACTTACCAAATAAGGTGTATTTACTTCATCCCAAATTTCAAATTGATTGGCACTTATCCATGCCTCGTAATTGTCGGCATGGGTTTTAATATGCACCCAATTGTCATTTTGTGCAATCACTTCATACGTTTCACCAAACAATAATTGCGATACCATTTCGCTTTTACTCGCTGCTTCTGCGCGCATTGGAATAACACTTAAGAGACAAATTCCTTTTGGCATGAATTAAAATTTGAATGCAATTAAATTAATTTTATTGTAATCTTGTGCGTTAAATAAACATTTCAAGTATGATCGACCTCAGCTATTTAAAAGAAATTTCAGGCAACGACCAAGAATTTATCAAGGAAATGTTGGCCTTGTATATTCAAACTACAGCTGCTGAGGCTGCCAATTTAAAAGATTTATTGGCCAAGGAAGATTTTGAAGCCATAGGTCATTTAGCCCACAAAATTAAGGCTCCCATCCAAATGTTGGGTGCTGGAGAGCTTTTTGAAATTGTTCGCTCTTTAGAAATTTATGGAAAAGAAAGAAGTCACCTAGAAGAAATGCCTCAAATGATCCAACGAATTTCTACTTTGGTTGAAGAAAGCGTAATTGAAATAAATTCTATTATTAAAACTTTATAGGCTTCGGTTCGAACCTAAATTTTAAATGGTTTTAGGCTTTGGATATTCAATCCTATACCTGCACTGATTGTGTTAATTTTTCCGTAATTGTATTCACCACTCACGGTAAATAAACCCAGCTTAAGACGCAAGCCACCTGTGAATTTCATAAAATCAAGTTCAGATTTTAACAATACAGGATCTTGCATATTTACAATAATTTTATGTCCAAAGTTTGCGCTGTTAACATCCGTTTCTAAAAAGGTCATAGGATAAATACCCGCCATTTTCATTTCCACACTATTGGCAACATAAGTAGCGCCGCCATAAATGGTTAAAAACGAAATTTTTCTAGAAACCACTATGCCATACATTAAACCTTTACCCGTAAAATTCATTTTTTGCGAATTCTTATAATCGGCCAAAGGAAGTGCGCCTGCGTAGGCACTATCTGGAGCTAGGTAAGCACCATTTAAATTATAATTGCCTTCTAAGGTATTGTATCCAAAAACCAAGGATAAATCAATGGGTGGTTTTTCTTTTCCCTTCCAAATCCAGTGTGACAAGCTGTGTTTTACACCAAAGCCAAACATATTAAAAGTAAAATCACCCGTCTTAATACTTGGTGTTACCCTAATCATTACTTCCGTTCCCAAACCCAAACCAATTGCGGCTTGCACGTTTACCAAACCAATTCCATATTGTAAACCCAAACCCGTTGGCAATGAGAAATTTGAAATGGTAGTATCATCGTCAAAAATATTTTGAATTACATTTACCTTGGTTTGGTCCTGTTGGTTTGCACCATAAACAGTTTGTGCTAGCGACCCTCCATTTGGATTTCCTATAATTAAACGAGGTTTATCCAAGTCTGTATTTAAACCAATTGCCGAACCATCAAAGGTTTTCATGGAACTTCCAATTTCTACAAAATTGAAGGTGCTTGTTATATCAAAACCTCCCAATCCATGTGGCTTTGCCGTATTAAACCAACCGTTAGACATACTTACTGCAAAGCCATCTGTTAAGGGTTTCATGTAGGCCGAAACCAATTTGTTTGCATCGGATTGACCAGCACGAAGGAGTTCAATGGCAGAACCTTGTGCGCTTGATTTTTCAATAGAAATGGAAATGAATAAAAGGGATAAGAGAATAAATTTTAAGCTTTTCATAGGATTGTTTTTCGGTTCGAACCAATCAAATTTACAATAATTTAAAGATGATAAAAAGTTGTTTGCTCACAGCTTTCATTTTCAGTTAATATTTTTAGCGAAAGCACCTCAAATAATTGCCATTTTATGCCTACTTTTGGCGTTTAATTTTATAGCCTTGGCATTCAGAGACACCAAAAGCAAAATAATTCTTAAAACGCCTGCGCAAATTGAAGGCATAAAAGAAAGCAGCATTATTGCCGCCAAAACATTAAAGGCTGTTGAGCCTTTTGTAAAACCTGGCGTTAGCACCGAATTTTTAAACAAAGTTTGTGCTGAGTTTATGCTTGAACATGGCGCAATTCCTGCAACTTTGGGTTACCACGGCTACCCTAAAGAATCTTGTATTTCTGTTAATGATGTTATTTGCCATGGCATTCCTGGTAAATACGAATTACGCGATGGCGATATAGTAAACATTGATATTACCACTATTTACAAGTCTTATTTTGGAGATACTTCTAAAATGTTTTTGGTAGGCGAAGTTGCCCCACATGCCAAAAAATTGGTAGAGGTTACCAAAGAATGTTTAGCTATTGGCATTAGAGAATGTTACAGTGGCAATGCGCTCAACAATATTGGTTACCAAATAAACAAGTATGCTACCTCATTTGGTTATAGCACAGTATATGAATTTTGCGGTCATGGCGTTGGTATTAAATTCCATGAAGAACCTGAGGTTTGCCATATAGCAGAAAAAAATACAGGACCTATTTTAGCGCCAGGAATGATCTTTACCATTGAACCAATGATCAATGCGGGAAAAGCAAGGTGTAAGGTTGATAGAAAAGATGGATGGACAGCCAGAACCATTGATGGCAGGCTTTCTGCACAATTTGAACATACCATTTGTGTTACCAAAGATAAGCCTTACGTTTTAACTGATATTGACGGAGAATTTGAATTACCAACAGAAATTTTATAAGATTTAATATGAAATATTTTAACCATAAAAAGAACTTCTTAGCTATTGAAAACGACGATTTTTGTTCGTACGAAAAGTCAAAATATGTAATCCAATCTGCTCCATACGAGTATACTTCTTCGTATTTAGCTGGTTCGGATAAAGGTCCTGCCGCCATGATAAAAGCCTCGCAATTTGTGGAGTTGTATGATGAAGAATTAGACCAAGAATCTTATTTAAAAGGCGGTATATGCACCCTTCCACCAATGGATTTTACCGATAAAGTTGATTTAAAAGCGGTAAAGCATATTGAAAAACATACCTTAAAACTACTATCTGACAATAAATTTCCGGTAACATTAGGTGCAGAGCATACCATAACTTACGGAACTGTTAGAGCAGTAAAACAATTTGTGCCAGATGTGCATGTTTTGCAAATTGATGCCCACAGCGATTTACGTCAATCTTACCACAACAACAAATACTCGCATGCCTCTGTAATGGCGCGCGTGCACGATTTAGAAGTTCCACTTACACAAATTGGAATTAGGGCTCAGTGCATTGAAGAATCTCAATTGATTAAAGAATCTTCCAATATCCATACCTTCTATGCACACCAAGTTAGGTCGAACCCAAATTGGGCAAAAGATGCATTAAAAACATTAGGTCCAAACGTGTATATCAGTATAGATGCAGATGGATTTGACCCTAGTATTGTTCCTGCGGTTGGCACTGCCGAACCTAACGGAATGCTGTGGAATGAAACCATTGAATTCCTGAAGGAAGTCATAGCAAAAAGAAATGTGGTTGGATTTGATGTAGTTGAAATTGCCCCAGTAAAAGGCAATATTTTAACTGAATACACCATGGCCAAATTGATTTATAAATTGATTGGTTACCAAACATTAAAAAAATAACAACTCACACCAAAACTGAATTTAAATAGAAGAATGAAAGTTTATTTTGACAATGCTGCCACTACTCCAATGGACCTCGAGGTAGTTGATTTGATGGCAAATATGATGCGTGAAGAATATGGCAATCCATCGTCAATTCATGCGCCAGGGCGTTTGGTTCGAACCAAAATTGAAGATGCCAGAAAAAAAATTGCACAGCTATTAAATTGCGCGCCAGGTGAAATATTTTTTACCAGCGGAGGTACTGAAGCTGATAATATGGCCATCCGCAAATCTGTGAGTGATTTGGGTGTGAAGCATATTATTTCAACTGAAATAGAACACCATGCGGTGAGTCATACCATTGAAGAATTGGTTGCTGCTGGCAAGGTGGAAAGCAATATGGTAAAACTTCATGCCAATGGTCAAATTGATATGGCGCATTTGGAAGAACTGTTAAAAGCCAATCCCAATGCCTTGGTTTGTTTGATGCATGCCAACAATGAAATTGGCAGTATGATTGACATAGACCAAGTAGCAGAACTTTGCAAAACATACCATGCCTTGTTTCAATGCGATACGGTGCAAACCATGGGACATTATGCGTTTGACTTGAGTAAAACGCGCATTAGTTTTTTAGCGGCAAGTGCCCATAAATTTAATGGACCAAAAGGCGTTGGCTTTATATACATTAACCATGAAACTAAAATATCACCCTATTTAACGGGCGGTTCGCAAGAAAGAAATATGCGCGGTGGAACAGAGAATGTTTATGGTATTGTAGGTTTGGCAAAAGCATTAGAAATTTCTTGCACGCACTTAGAAGCCGACAAGGCAAGAATTGATGCCTTAAGAAAATACATGGCAGAAGAATTAACAAAGAATATTCCTGGTGTACAATTTAATGGGGATTTACATGGAAGGTCATTATATACCGTATTAAATGCGAACTTCCCTCCTTCTCCCATCAATGAAATGATTTTGTTTAAGCTTGATATAGCAGGAATTGCAGCCTCTGGTGGCAGCGCTTGTACATCTGGTACCAATATTGGTTCTCATGTATTAAATGCTTTAAAAGTTGATCCAAACAGGGCCAGCGTACGTTTTTCTTTTGGCCGACAAAACACCAAAGAAGAAGTAGATTACGTGGTTGGAAAGATTAAAGAGATGTTTTCTTAGTGGATGGTTTTGGGTTTTGGGTTTTGAGTTTTGGGTTTTGGGTTTTGGGTTTTGGGTTTTTGCCATGGACTATGGACTATGGACTTTCGACAATCAATTTTAGTCTTCAGACTAGGAACAAAAAAGCATCTGCTATAGGCAAAAAAAACAAATTAG
>CANFSD010000105.1 GCA_947449515.1 Bacteroidota bacterium | reverse complement strand
ATTAAAATTTTTTAGTTTATTGATGGCCACAATGTATTTGTATATTTATACGTTAATTCGCAAAGATATAAATTAGAGGCATCATTTTTGCCTCCTACCTACTAATTACAAATTATTGAAATGAACGCAACTATCCTTTGGGCCGACGACGAAATCGACTTACTAAAACCACATATTTTATTTCTTACCAATAAGGGCTACCAAGTAGACAAAGTTACCAATGGAATAGATGCCATTGAAAAGGTAAAGGAAAACAAATATGACGTAATCTTTCTGGACGAAAACATGCCCGGCATCAGTGGAATTGAGACCTTGGCGCAAATTAAAGTGCTTAAGCCAGATGTGCCAGTGGTAATGATTACAAAAAGTGAAGAAGAGCATATCATGGAAGATGCCATTGGCAACCAAATTGCCGACTACCTGATAAAACCGGTAAATAGCAATCAAATCTTACTTTCACTAAAAAGAATTTTAGATGGCAAACAATTGGTAACCGAAAAAACCGCCCAAAACTACCAACAAGAATTTCGACAATTGAGCATGGACATGTCGGATGTAAGCAACTTTGATGGCTGGGTTGAAATGTACCGTCGATTGGTTTATTGGGAATTGGAATTGGCTAAAAGTGGCGAAACGGGTATGGACGAAATATTAGCCATGCAAAAACGTGATGCCAATAATGGTTGGAGTAAATTTGTGAAGGACAATTTCACCAATTTCCTTAAGAAACCTGATGCTAAAACGCCTGTTATGAGCCATACAGCGGTAAATAAAAAATTGGTTCCACTCCTCAAAGATGAAACGCCAACTTTCTTAATTCTAATAGATAATTTTCGTTACGACCAATGGAAAGTGGTACAAAGTCAATTGAACGAATTGTTTAATTTGGTTCAAGATGATGTTTACATGACCATTTTGCCTACCACCACCCACTACGCGCGTAACAGTTTCTTCGCAGGCATGTTGCCTAGTGAAATTGAAAAGTTATATCCAAACCTATGGGTAAACGAAGAGGACGAAGAAGGAAAAAACATCCATGAAGAAGACTTATTTGGTCGTCAATTGCAGCGCGCTGGCATTATGGACAAATTCTCTTATACCAAAATTACTAACCTCAACGCGGGTAAAAACTTGGTAGACCAGATTCCAAATATGTGGCACAACAAACTCAATGTAATTGTATACAATTTCGTAGATATGTTAAGTCATGCCCGAACCGAAATGAATGTGATGAAAGAGCTTGCAGAAAACGAAGCAGCATACAGAAGCATAACCGCCAGTTGGTTCGAACATTCACCGCTTTTTGATGCCATTAAAAAAATAGCTACCAAAAAAGCACGTGTGGTAATTACTACGGACCATGGTTCAATTAGAGTGGGCAATCCTGTTAAGATTGTTGGCGATAGAAATACCAGCACCAACCTGCGTTACAAACAAGGAAGAAATTTGAATTACAATGAAAAGGAATTGTTTTCAATTAAGAATCCAAGTGATGCATTTTTGCCAAAACAAAACATGAGCAGCAGCTTTGTTTTTGCTTTAGGTGAAGACTTTATGGCTTATCCAAACAACTACAATTACCATGTAAACATGTACAACAATTCTTTCCAACACGGCGGCATAAGCCTAGAGGAGATGATTGTTCCCTTTGTGGTCTTAGAAACTAAATAAAAAAAAGCGCTCATGAAATCATGAGCGCTTTTTTTTATTGGTTAAATGAAAACCCTATATTAAAACTCAAATAAGATCGATTGCTGAGCTCAGTGTTTTTAAAATTGGCATTGTATTTAACAGACAACAACAAACTTTTTCCAGCATCCAAATCATAGGTAAGTCCAAGTTCTGGCGCCAATAAAAACTGCCAAGTATTGGTAGTAATTCGGTACGAACCCATATCCACATCTTGCATGATGTAAGTGGTTCCAATACCTGTTCCTGCCATGAGGCGAACTCCTTTATTGGTATCTTTATAATATTGCAATTTGCCTGTCATTGGAAATAAATTCAAATAGCGGTATTGTTTACCACTTACAGCTCCTAAATCAGTAGTATAGGTAGCATAAGGAAACTTCTGGTAAAACACATTCCAATCTACCCCAACACCCGCAATTACGTGCTCGCTTAATTCTGCTTGGTAGCCAATTCCTATTCCACGGAATGAATACCTCCCAATAAAATCTTTGGTTTCTCCCAATCCTTGTCCCATTGAATAATAAACATTGAAATAAGTGTCTTCTGCTTGTGCCTTCAAGTTTTTAGAAGGCACAAAAAGGCAAAGGAGGCTAAGGCTAAATAATATTTTCTTCATAACTTATTTCTTTAAATAGGGTGATTGTGTAAAGGCTTGATCGATGCTTTTCTTTACACGTGAATTAAAGGAACTCGTTGAACCTTCCATCATACCATTAACAACGCCCAACCATACAATAGGCATTTTACCATCTAAAGTTGAATCCTTAGGAGAAGCCATTTGCATTAACAAAGTACCTGTTTTGGTAGTTGAATACGCTGGTGGAAAATAGCCCGGATAATACCAACCACCGCCATAATACGGATCCCCAAATCCAAAACCAAAACCCATATACCAATTGTCATAGTAATAGTAAACATTGGTATTTTCCATGGTCGACAACATCACCATAACATCTGGTTTCTGGTCGCGATTAACTTTTGTCCAACCATATTTTTGCATGTTGGCATCCAATTGGGTTGTAATCAAATTAGCCGCCGTTTGCGAAATATAAGAAGGTCTGCCATCTCCATCTGGATCATTGTAATTATTAGTAGCTATTTTTACAATGGTATCTGGTCTTGAATAAGTATGTTTTACAGAAAAATCTGCTTGTTTATCGTATTGTGTACCAACAATATCCAACTCATCAATGTATTCTGCGCCTCCTGGCCTGCATGCACCAAGGGCAAATAGGGTAAATAACATCCCCCCTAAAAGTATTTTTTTATATTTCATTAGCTAATATTTAATGCGAGTCTATTCATTTTTTCTAGCAATCGCAAAGTAGTTGTAAAAATTTATCTCACTCTTTGCATTCCTGCCAAATACAATTCATTTTCAGGTTCCAATTCCAATGCAACCTTGTAATTCAGGCGAGCATCCTGTTTTTTGCCTTTTTCCTCAAATAATAATCCCTTCATATAAAACGCCTTCGCATAACCAGGATTCATTTGAGTACAATAATTCCAATTGCGCAATGCCTCATCCATCATGCCCAAATCAAAATTTAAATAACCAACATTGTAATAACTTAAATAATGCTCGGGATCAATATCAATTACCTTTCTATAGTCTTTCAAGGCACTTTTATATTGCCCCATACTTTGCTCAAAAACAGCACGTGAAAACCATGCATCGGCGGCACGTGGCCTTAGTTTAATGGCAGCCGCAAAATATTCCATGGCAATTATTTTCTTCCTAGCAGCATATAAATTGGCAATGTATAGGTTCGATTCAAAATCACTTGGGTCGTTTTCAATGGCCGTTTGAAAATGGTAAATAGCTCTTCCGGTATCGCCCATTTCCCTATAATTCATCCCCAACATATGATAAATTTCTGGATTGGCTTTGTCTTGTTGCACGCATTTATTAAGTAAAGCAATAGACTTTTGGTGTTCCTTAACTATAAAATACAAATTGGCCAATTTCATGGAAGCCTCAAAATAATCAGGCTTTATGCTTATAGCCTTCTCAAACTCCTTCGCAGCCCTTTGCGTTTGGTTCATGGCATATAAGGTTCGACCCAATTGATAATGATACAATGGATTAATTGAATCAATAGCGATGGCTGCCAAATAATCGTCCTCTGCCCTATTTAAATATTTTGTATTGGAATAAACCTGCGCACGCCTGTATAAAAGTTCTGCATCTTCAGGATTTTTTTCAATTTCAGTGCTTAGTTCCTTTACAGCTAGGGTATTAGCAATACTATCCGTTGGTTCGGGCAATTTGTTTTTACCGCCATTGGGTTTACAGCTTATGTAAAAAAACAGCAGGCTGACAAAAATCAGATTTTTAAAAGAAAGTATAAGGTGCATTTTTATATTTTTGAGGGCTTTAAGTTCAAGCAAAGAAAGTGTTTGCCTATTAGTCAAACAAATAATGCTTTGGGTTGAACACAAATTTAAAATAACTAATATAAATATATGCCTTTTTATCACCGTGTAGGTAAACTTCCTGAAAAACGTCACACCCAATTTAGAAAACCCAATGGTAACTTATATGCCGAGGAACTTATTTCTACTGAGGGATTCAGCAGTTTATACTCTTTGGTCTACCATTGCCACCCCCCAACTCTGGTAAAAGACATTGAAGCCGCAAAAGATGTTAGCCCTGTAGCTGCGCTTTCTAAAAACCTTCAAAACAGAAGTTTCCTAACCTTTAAAACCAAACCCGTTGACGATTATTTAGAATCCAGGGTAATCATGCTTTTTAACCGCGATTGCTACCTTAGTGTGGCTGCTCCTAAAAAAAGCATGACGAATTAC
The DNA here is from genome assembly GCA_947449515.1 of Bacteroidota bacterium. Classification (GTDB taxonomy): domain Bacteria; phylum Bacteroidota; class Bacteroidia; order UKL13-3; family UKL13-3; genus B1. Next base: position 1,709 of record CANFSD010000105.1, on the reverse strand, counting down.
TTCTATAAAAATGCAGATGCTGATGAAGTAATCTTCGTGCATGAAGGCAGCGGAACGCTTAAAACACTCTATGGACAAATCAAATTTGTCTATGGCGATTATTTGGTAATACCCCGCGGAATCATCTACCAAATGGAATTCAATGATGAAAACAACCGCTTGTTTATCACTGAAAGCTTCTCGCCTGTAAAGCCACCAAAGCGTTACATGAACCAATTTGGTCAATTTTTGGAACATTCACCTTATTGCGAACGTGATATTAAATTACCCGAAAACCTTCAAACACATGATGAAATGGGCGATTTCAAGGTGTATATCAAAAAACAAGACCTTATCTATCCATATACTTACGCTACCCATCCTTTCGACGCCATTGGTTGGGATGGTTACCAATATCCTTATGGTTTTAGTATCCATAATTACGAACCAATAACAGGTCGTGTGCACATGCCACCTCCCATTCACCAAACCTTTGAAGGGCATAACTTCGTAATTTGTTCTTTCGTTCCTAGGTTATATGATTACCACCCTTTGTCTATTCCTGCTCCATATAACCATAGCAATGTAGACAGTGATGAAATTCTATATTATGTAGATGGCGATTTTATGAGCCGCAAACATGTGGAGCGCGGAATGATCAGCTTACACCCTAAAGGAATTCCTCATGGTCCACACCCTGGAACCGTAGAAAAATCTATTGGCAAAACTGAAACCAAAGAATTGGCCGTAATGATTGACCCTTTCCATCCGCTTGAAATCACCCAAGCAGCAATGGATTGTGAAGATCCCACTTATTATAAATCTTGGGTAGAATAATTCTTATATAAGAATTACGAATTCCAATTTCTGAATTATATTTGCCTCATGAATCAAACGAATGAAACTGGGGCAGCAGACTTCTTGCCTTTAAACGGAACCGATTACATTGAACTTTATGTGGGTAATGCCAAACAAGCTGCCCATTTTTACAAAACCGCCTTTGGTTTTCAAAGTCTTGCCTATGCCGGACCAGAAACTGGCGTTAGAGACAGAGCAAGTTATGTTTTGGTTCAAGACAAAATGCGCTTAATGCTTACCTCCCCTTTACATTCAGATTCTCCCATTGCAGAACACCACAAAAAACATGGCGATGGAGTTAAAGTTCTTGCCCTATGGGTTGACGATGCTTATGACGCCTATGAACAAACCATTAAAAGAGGTGGTAAATCCTATATGGAGCCTACCACACTAAATGATGAAAATGGCGAAGTGAGAATGAGTGGTATTCATACCTATGGAGAAGTAGTGCACGTTTTTGTAGAAAGAAAAAATTATAAAGGTGTTTTTATGCCAGGCTTTAGAAAATGGGAAAGTACCTATAATCCAGAACCAACTGGCTTGCTTTATGTAGACCATTGCGTAGGAAATGTTGGTTGGAACCAAATGAACCCTTGGGTAGATTTTTATGCCAATGTAATGGGCTTTAAAAATATCCTCTCATTTGACGATAACGATATTTCTACTGAATACTCTGCGCTAATGAGTAAGGTAATGAGTAATGGAAATGGCTATGTTAAATTCCCTATTAACGAGCCTGCTGAGGGCAAAAAGAAATCTCAGGTGGAAGAATATTTAGATTTCTACGAGGGCGAAGGTACCCAACATATTGCCATTGCAACCAATGATATAGTTAGTACCGTAAAACAATTAATGGCCCGTGGTGTAGAATT
>CANFSD010000104.1 GCA_947449515.1 Bacteroidota bacterium | reverse complement strand
ATGGAAAAACCGTAGCTTGTGGGTTCAATGAAATTGGATAACGCAATTCCATGGTATACCTGTTGTAAATTGTTGCACCTGTTTGTTGGTAGGTTCCGGTGTTCGGATTAATAATATAGGGCGTAAGTGAATTATCCTGGTATCCGCGCAATGCTACCAATTCTCTACCATCCAAACTAAAGCCTGTTAAACCAGAACCACCTACCCAAAATCTTTCAAAGGGCGTAACACCTTTGGCTTGGTTATAAGCCCCAATATACCCGAAATTAATACGGGTCATAATAACCAATGGGCGCTTATTTCCTGCCACCTTGGTATACCAAGACGCATCAAACTTCCATTTGTAAAACTCCAACCATTTGGTTTTTGATATTGGATCTGCATTTTTATAATCAACCTTATCAAACCAAGAATATGGCGGGGTAAATTGCAATGAAAGTGAAATATTAGACCCCGAGCTTGGGTAAATAGGCACATTGGTTGAATTTCTTCCTAGAATGACTTTAAAACTTAAATTATTTGATTTACCGGCAGGGATATTTGCCCAGTAAACATTGCCTGCTATATCTGGATCATTGTTATACAATTGATATCCCAATTGGTATTGCAAAGTAAAAAAGTCATCAGGCCATCTTAAACGTTTCCCTAATCCAATAGAAGCTCCCGTAGTATACAAACCTGAACGCAATTCCCCTTGCTTACCATTAGATTGAATAGAATGGTAAACAGAAACGGTCAATGCATTTGGACGTTTACCTCCTAACCAAGGTTCGGTAAAACTGGTAGAATAAGATTGGTAATAAGTTCCATTTGTTTGCGCCCTCATAGATAAACGTTGACCGTCGCCAGATGGAATTGGTGCCCAATTTTTTGCACTCAATGATTTACGCGCTGAGAAATTATTTAAACTTAGGCCTAAGGTACCAACTACAAAACCAGCACCCCAACCTCCGCTCAATTCAATTTGATCATTTGGTCTTTCTTCCACCTTGTATTCAATATCAACGGTTCCTGTTACTGGGTTCGGAACAGGATTAACATTTAATGCCTCAGGATTAAAGTAACCAATTTGAGAAAGTTCACGCAATGAACGGGTAATATCTGAACGACTAAACAACATCCCAGGTTTGGTTCTCAATTCACGCAATACCACATGGTCGCTCGTTTTAGAATTTCCTTTAACCGTTATATTATTGATATAAGCCTGCGTTCCTTCGGAGATCCTAATTTCCATATCAATTGAATCATGTTCAATTAACACTTCTACTGGTTCAACCCTAAAGAACAAATAACCATCATCCATGTATAGCGTACTTAAATCATTGCCATCTTGGCTCATGTTTAAACGTTGATCCAATACAGATTGATCGTACACATCACCACGTTTGATGCGAATTAATTTGGTTAAATCTTCTGATTTATACTTCGAATTTCCAATGAAACTAATGTTTCTGAAATAATATTTTTTTCCTTCAAATAGGCTCACATTGATACGAACGCCTTTAGCATCGCGCCAAATAGAATCTGAAACAATTTGAACATCCCTGTAACCTAAGCTCAAGTATTTATCAATTACTTTTTGCTTATCTTCTGTATACTTATCCTCAATATATTTAGACTTTGTAAAGAAGAAATATTTAGGTTTGGTATCCTTCATTACCTTTCTCAACTTCACCGTTTCAATAGCATTATTGCCTGTAAAGGTTAGATCTGAGATAACAATTTTCTTTCCTCTGTTTACATTAATTTTCAAGCGAACCGTATTTCGTTTTAAGTCATCCGGAATTTGCTCAAAAGTTGCATAAGCATCTAGGTAACCTTTCTCTTCAAAGAATTTAGAAATTTCACGATTGGTACTATTGAGTACATTTTCTGTAATGATCTGACCGGCTTTAATAGTTAAGCCTTCACGCAACTCTTCAGCTTTGCTTTTCTTCAAACCCTTAATGGTAAAAGAAGACAAACGCGGTTTTTCTTTTAAATAAATGTCGAACCAAATTTTATCATCTTCAATTTTTTTAATAGAAATCTTAACATCTTCAAAAAGCTTCTGCTTCCATAAATTAGAAATTGCCTTGGAAATATCTTCCGAAGGAATACGAATTTTCTGTCCAATTTGAAGTCCACTTAATACCGACAAAACATTTTTATCATAGTATTCTGTGCCAATAATTTCTATACCTGCAACAATGTATTGTTTAGGATTATTGTAATTCAAATTATAATATGTGGTAGGTGCTTTTTGTGCCGAAGAGTCTTGCGCACTGCTATTTTGGCCACATAATGCCAAAATAAAAAACACCAGAAGATACCATTTTTTGTGCATGCTTAATTGCTTAATTGTTCGCTAATTTTTCCGAATCTGCGTTCACGGTTTTGGTAATCATAAATGGCTTGGAATAAATCTTCCTTGGTAAAATCTGGCCAAAGTTTTTCGGTAAAATACAATTCACTGTAAGCAATTTCCCACAACAAGAAATTACTGATTCTTTGCTCGCCACTTGTTCTAATCAATAACTCTGGATGTGGCATCCAATGGGTAGAAAGATATTTATCTATGAGTTTATCATTAATTTCACTCGCTTCGATCCTACCTGCAGCCGTGTCTGTTGCAATTTTTTGAATGGCCTGAACCATATCCCATTTTGCACTGTAACTCAAAGCCAACACCAAGTCTAAACCGTTATTATTCTTAGTTTCTTCCATGGTAAGTGTCAATTGTTTCTGACATTTTTCTGGAAGGTCTTGGTGATTTCCAATGAAGGATAAACGTATATTATTTTTCATCAAAGTTGGCAATTCTTTGCGCATGGTATCCACCAGTAATTCCATCAATGCACGAACTTCCAGAGCCGGACGGTTCCAATTTTCGGTTGAAAAAGCGTAAAGTGTTAAATATTTTACCCCAATTTCTGCACAGGCTTCCGTAATGGTTCTAACCGTAGAAACACCAGTTTGGTGTCCAAATATCCTAAACTTACCTTTACCCTTCGCCCACCGCCCATTACCATCCATAATGATGGCAATATGTTGTGGCATTTTGGCCGGGTCTAACTTTTCCTTCAAACTCATTTTATTTCACATATACTTTGCCTTACCACATGGATAAAAGCAAATTTAAAAAAATCTAGGACACTTACCCTTGGTTTGCAAACGCATGGTTAAACCAATGCTCAAATTCATATACCAATCATTATGTCCCGGATCACCTCTTTTATAGCCATTTTTAAATTGAGGAACTCCATATTTCTCAATTGATCTATCAGTTAAGGTTGCTCCAATAAGCCCTCCATCACTAAAGCGCGCTTGAATATCTGGATAAACATTACTTACATCATCTAAATAATCCGTAAATGTTTTTCTAAAGCCCAACTGACTTTCTATAGCAAAACGTTTATTCATCATGTATTTAATTCCTATCCCAAATGGAACGGCCATTCCAAATGTTCCATATCCTACATTTTCTGTTCTGTAGTTCCTCAAATCATACCAAACTCCATTCAAATAAGCTTGAGGATTATGGGTAAACACCCCAACACCTAAAAACAAATAAGAAGTAAAATGCTCGTGCAATACTTGAGGACCATATTTCAAATAATTGAACTCAAGCACCAGCGCTGCTTCATTCAATTCATTTTTAAAACTCAAATTTCTAACCTGGTTATTAGCAAAATTTGCATCACTTCCAGAAATGGTAAAACGATTTAATTCTGCCCTTAGTGCCCATGTATGGTTTAAATTTACACGTGCAAAAAGCCCAGCCATTGGATGGGTTTCTTTGGCTTGTACCATTGGGGCCAAATCGCCCCAGTAATTGCAAACGCCAGCCTGAAAACCCAATTCGGTTTTTTGTGCCATGCTACTTTGAGCAAGCAGCACTAAAATAAAGACCAGGACCCTTTTCATCAATAATTAGAATGTTGGGCAACCTTGCCCTCTAAATCTAATGGTATAAGAAAGTGTTATACCTGCCATGAAATAAATATCGTTTTGAAATCCTTTCTTATCACTTCTTTTGTCGCCTTCATTGAACATATAGCTCAAAGACATTGGATCGGTGGCACTTGGATCTACATTGCCATTTAACACCTCCCAAGAACGATCACCCATCAATAAACCTGCTCTACCGGTTGCACCATAAACAACAGAAGGACTGGCGTACTTGCCTCCTACATCATCTAAATAATTGGTATTGGTAAACCTAACGCCAGCCTCAAATCCCAAGAAAAAATCGTCGCCAATTTTCTGTCTAAACCCTAAACCAATTGGCAAGCAAATAGCTGTAAGTGGGTATTTTTTAGTGTCATTATAAGTGGTAGAACCTTGACCAATAGTAGCTAAAGGTTGTAACTCAATTACCTTTCCATTGAAGGTTGATTTTGGGTTAAAGTTGAAAATCCCTAAACCAGCAAACACATAAGGAACAAAAGGACGCGCAGAATAAGAGTTTAAATTATTAGGCAAGAAATTGTATTCTGCATGTACAGAAAACTCGTAAACATCTGAATAGAAATTCAAGTTACGGTATTTGTTAAATTCAAAATCTTTCGTGATTGCTTGCTTTAACACATAGGTTCTTTTTTCACTGGCAAAGTTTTTGTCATCGCCCGAAACCCTGCCGTAGCCAAAGGAACCACTAACAGCAAACTTTGGAGAGAAATTATACCTGCCAAAGACAGAACCAGCTAAATGGCTCTCTTTCATTAGCACAGATTCATTACTCAAATCACCAGAATAATTTGAACCTCCCAAAAGAAGTCCAATCTCTACTTGTTGTGCTTGGGCCATCAATCCTAAAAAGATTGAACAGCATAATAATACGTGGCGTTTCAACTTGTCCATAAAAGCAAAAATACTGAAAAATAGGAAACCGACAACTTTAACGGCCGCTAAACTGAAAATGATACAAAATTTATGGCATTTTTAGGTTTTTTTTCCTATTTGCCTGAGCCGAAAGGCCTTTAATTCCTGAAGTTACGGTTATCGTAGCCCCACATTAATTTTTCTCGTAGGGTTTGTAAATAATCGTCCCCGTTCATTCTTACCAAATTTAGGCAGAAATCGGCCTTTTTAATGGCCAATTGGGTTTGATTATTAATGCTTTCTGAGCGTGAATCAAGGGTTGCGAGGAATGTACTTCCACGTCCTTCCACCTCAAATGATATAACATTCTGGTCGGAAATGATCATTGGGCGCACATTTAAATTGTGCGGTGCTATTGGGGTAATTACAAAACTTTGAGAAGCTGGATACAAAATTGGCCCCCCGCAACTCAAATTATACCCTGTTGAACCTGTTGGTGTTGAAATAATTAAACCATCACTCCAATACGAATTTAAAAACTCTCCATTGATATAGGTATGGATGGTAATCATACTCGAACTGTCCTTTTTATGAATTACAAAATCATTCAAAGCATATTTTACACCACCAAACATGTTTTTATTAGACGACAATTCTAACAAAGTTCTTTTATCAATTGAATAATGACCTTTTTCTAGCTCATCCAATAAATGTACCGCATTGTCGGCAGCCACACTTGCTAAAAAGCCTAAACGGCCAGTATTTATGCCCACAACAGGCACGGGGGCATCTTTTAATATTTCTAGACAACTTAAAATTGTTCCATCACCACCAATACTAATTAAGAAATCATATTGCGTAGCTCCAAAATCATCTTCATCACCAAAAGTTTTTAATCCTATTGGCAAATGCAAACCATTACGAAGGCAATCGTCATAATATTTCCGGTAAATACAAAAAGGAATTTCCCTTTCAATTAAGGCATCAAAAAAATGTTGAATTTCAACAAACTTTTCATCCTTAAAATACTTCCCGTAAATGGCTAATTTCATTGTTAGGTATTTAAATATTTTACCAACCAATTATACCTGTCGTCTAAAGAATTATTAGGGTCTGTAGGCGAATTGGTATAAACAATTTTATAGGAAAATCTTTCCAAACTTGCAATTACATGGGTAAGGTACTGCTTGTTTAATTTTATTGAAACCAAAAGGGTATTGTTTTCATCCTTTAAGTTTTCAATCATCAAATGAATTATTTTGGCATCATTGCTTTCACAAATTCTAGAAATTTCGGCCAAAGAATAATGAATGGCAGAAACCTCCAAAACCAGCACCGACCCGTCCTGCACCAAGGCAGAATGTGCAAATGAATAATTAGATAGGTCTTTGGCACAAACCACACCAAGGTATTGTTGGTCCGAACCAATTACCGCTAATGAATTCAACTCAAATTGATTCATCTGTTTCATTAACTCAAACAAATGAGTGAACTCGTTTACAACATAAGGTTTGGTATTGATATCCATCAATTGATCAATGCGTTTGCTTT
>CANFSD010000103.1 GCA_947449515.1 Bacteroidota bacterium | reverse complement strand
TGCTGCTTCTGCAGAATATATTCCACCGGTTTCGCCAATAATTTTATTTGCATTGGTTTTGTTGTCTCCATCATTAAAAAGGCTTATAAAACGAATACCAGAATTTTTGTAATTTAATAAATGCCAATGCACCACTTGGGCTCCATACCCATACATACTACCCGTCCAATCGTTTACCACCAAGGCATCTGCCCATTCGGGGTGTCTATCCATCACTTTCCAAACCACACTGTCTGTAAATGGATTGTTTTTTAAAAATTCATTTACCTGCCTTTTAAATTGAAACATTTCTAAAGGTGTTCTTTCAGATAATTTAATGGTGGAAGGTTTTGCAATTGCTGCCTGCAAATGCTCTTTGATCAATTGTTTTTGAACATCAATGGGTTTGTTTTGAATGGCGTTTTTGGTTTGTTCATCTAATAAATCAGTTTGTTTCAAAGACTCAATGGCTTCTTTTAATTCTTTTATTCCCCCTTGCGCGCCTTTGTCGGTTCGAACCGAAACCTTATCTGTATTTTTTTCTCCGTTGGTTTCTATAAGTTGGGCTTCCTCTTCTGGTGTTCTATACCAAATAACCACTCCATGGAAAAGGGTATTTACCTGTTCATCGTTATCAATATGGGTTTGCAAAATGGTATTCCATGAAAAATCTGGGTCGTTTAGGCTGGCATCCAACTCAAATAAATGCAATAAGCGGTTACACAATAAGGGGTAAATTTCTTTGTAAATACTGTCGTGAACAGGGTAGCGCGAATAAACAATGTCTACCCTATATGGATAAACGGTATCTTGAATATTCTTCCATAATTGTGGTGCAATAAAATCTGAACTTCGGAGACCGTTCTTTAAAAATACCACGTGTTTTCCGGGAGTAACTTTGTATTCGTATACAAATTTCTCTTTGAATTTGGCTTTAACGGCTGGGCCAAACTTTTTGGGATTATGCAATTGGGAGGGGTCGAAATAGGTTTGGGCAAAGGCAATTGATTTTGCAAGTAAGAACATGCAAATCAGTACTATGCGTATATGGGGAACACTATTTTTCAAACTCTTTTATTGGTAGCCGTATGATACAATATACACATATTTATAAAATTAGGTAAAATGTTTACATAATTTCAATTGGAAAGCCTCCTTTTTCCTACATTGCATTGTATTTGTTAGGGTAGCAATTCTAGCAAAAATTAATCATCTCGCACATATGTCGAATAATTTAAGTGAACTTTCTGGCAGAAAAGGGTTGGAAAATAATCTGTTTGAAGCCTTAGGTGAGCGCGCCAAGCAAGCTGGAACTCCTAATAAAGAAGATATAGAAGCCTTGGCACAAGCCTTCTTATTTGGAGAGGCAAATGTTTATGGTACAACAAGCTTTTATGATTTTTTACGGCCAGAAAACAAGGGTAAAAAAGTATATGTATGCAATGGCAGCGCCTGTTTAACTTCTGGTAAACAAAAAGATTTAAAGGATAAATTAAACCAGCATTTTGAGGCCAATGAAATTGGAGAAATGTGCTGTTTAGGTAGATGTCATGAGAATGCAGCCTTTCATGTGAATGGTAATAATTATTCAGGTGATGCTGTAAATCATATTGATGAAATAAAAAAAGAAAGCTATCCTTTTCAAGAAAAGTATTTTGTAGGATCATTGGGTAAACAAATTCTTACAGCTGATTTTCCTGGCATTGATGCCTATTACAAAATTTTAGAAAAAGCATTAAAGCAAACACCAGACGCTTTATTAGCAGAATTAAAAACAGCTGGTTTGCGCGGACGTGGAGGTGCAGGTTTTCCAATTGGTTTCAAATTAGAATCGGCAAAAAACACCGCCAGTGAGCAAAAGTTTATTGTGTGTAATGCAGATGAAGGAGATCCGGGTGCTTACAGCGACAGGTATTTACTGGAACATCAAATTCATTCTGTTTTACTCGGAATGATTATTGGTGGCTATATGATGGGTGCCAATTTTGGGGTTTTATATATTCGTGCAGAATACCCCGCTTCTATAAAAAATGCGCATGATGCCATTGCAGAAATTAAAGCAAAAGGATTTTTAGGGAAAGATATTTTAGGCTCAGGATTTCAATTTGATTTCAAAGTGATTTCTGCGCAAGGTGCTTATATCTGTGGTGAAGAAACCGCTTTGCTTTCTAGTATTGAAGGCCAAAGACCAGAGGTGCGCGTTAGGCCGCCTTACCCAACGCAACATGGTTTATTTAACAAGCCAACTGTTGTAAATAATGTAGAAACACTTGCCAATATTCCCTTTATAATTGCAGAAGGCGGTGCAACTTTTGCCGCTTTAGGAAAAGGGAAATCTACGGGGACCAAATTGGTTTCATTGGATGGTTTTTTTAATAGACCTGGTATTTATGAGGTGGAGATGGGAACACCACTAAAAGTTGTTGTTGAAGAATTGGGTCAAGGATTTAAATCAAAGGTAAAGGCGATGCACATTGGTGGTCCATTAGGTGGCTTGGTGCCGCTTTCAAAAATTGATAGTTTAAGTATCGATTTTGAAACCTTTGCTGCAGAGAAATTTTTATTGGGACATGCTTCGGTGGTATGCTTGCCTAATGACTTCCCCATTATTGATTATGTAGAACATTTGTTTCAGTTTACGGCACATGAAAGTTGCGGTAAATGTTTTCCATGCAGGCTTGGTTCGACCCGAGGCCATGAACTGATAGCTGGTGCAAAAAACAAAGAACAAAAAATTGATAGAGAACTTTTTGAAGATTTAATAAGTACGATGGAGATAGGCTCTTTATGTGCCTTAGGTGGTGGATTGCCTTTGCCGGTTAGAAATGCATTGCACTATTTCCCAGAAGAATTGAATCCTTATTTTCAAGCATAAAAACAGTAGTATGAGTCAGATTGCCTATATAGATAATGAAGCTTTTGAAATTCAAGATGGCGAAACCATTCTTGCATTTGTTCGCAGAATAAAAGGTAAAAGTTTGGTGCCCACTTTATGTGATGCACCCAATTTAGATCCGTTCGGTTCATGTAGGGTATGCAGTGTTGATGTGGCATTGGCAGAAAATGGACCAGTGAAAACACAAGCCTCTTGTCATACCCCAGTAATGCCAAATTCGTATATTTATCCTAGTTCTGATCGCGTATTGAAGCTTAGAAAAAATATAGTAGAATTGGTTCTTACAGACCATCCATTGGATTGTTTAACCTGTGAAGTAAATAACAATTGTGAGTTACAATCTGTAGCAGCTCAGGTGGGTGTGCGCGATGTACGTTATCCTGCGGGTAAGAACCATTTGGATAGAAAGAAAGATTTGAGCCATCCTTACATGACATCTGATTTTTCTAAGTGTATCAATTGTTTTAGGTGTGTGCGTGCTTGTGATGAAGTGCAAGGACAATTTGTATTGAGTATGGCTGGAAGAGGTTTTGATAGCCATATTGTAAAAGGGCAAGAAACCACGTTTAATGAATCTGCGTGTGTAAGTTGTGGAGCGTGTGCTCAGGCTTGTCCTACCTCTGCCATCAGCGATGTATATGAATCAAAATCAATAGTAGCAGATAAGAAAGTAAGAACCATTTGCACCTATTGTGGTGTTGGTTGTAATTTAGAAGTATCTGTAAAATCTGGTAGTATTAAGTCGATCCAAGCGCCGTATAATGCGGAGGTAAACCAAGGTCATACTTGTTTGAAAGGACGATTTGCCTTTGCTTTTTACAAGCATCCAGATAGAATAAAAACACCTTTAATAAGGCGCAATGGGCAGTTAGAACCTGCAACTTGGGATGAGGCCTACGATTTTATTTCAAGTAAATTAACGGAGATATTAAAGAAAAACGGACCAGATTCTTTTGCAGCAATTTCTTCGGCAAGATGTACGAATGAAGAAAATTATTTGATGCAAAAATTCACCCGTGCGGTGGTAGGTACCAATAATATTGATTGTTGTGCAAGGGTTTGTCATTCGCCAACTGCCTTAGGCATGCAACGTGCTTTTGGAACAGGTGCAGCAACTAATTCAATTATAGATTTAAAGTATACAGATTGTATTATGGTTATTGGCGCAAACCCAACAGATGCGCATCCTGTAACTGGAGCTAAATTGAAGCAGTTTGCTATGAAGGGCAAACCAAGTATTGTAATAGATCCTCGTAAAATTGAGATTGCCAAATACGCTACTTACCATTTACAATTGAAGCCTGGCACCAATGTAGCCTTATTGAATATGATGTTGTATTACATCATTTCTGATGGCTTGGCGGATAAAGAATTTATTGCAAACAGTACAGAAGGTTATGATGATTTCTCCAAGCAAATTCTCCAATTAGATATGGATGAATTGGCTGCGATTACCGGAGTAGAAAAAGACTTGGTTCGAGCCGCCTCCCATGCCTATGCCAAGGCAAAAAATGCTATGTCGTTTCACGGATTGGGTGTAACAGAACATTCTCAAGGATCGTTTACCGTTATGCTAATTTCTGATTTGGCAATGATTACCGGAAACATTGGTAGGAGAGGTGTTGGGGTAAATCCTTTGCGCGGACAAAACAATGTACAAGGTGCTGCAGATATGGGTTGTCAGCCTCATCAAGGTGCAGGCTATTTGGATGCTTATGATCCAGAAATAAATAAGAAATACGAATCGTTTTATCACACAAAAATTCCATTTAGCAAGGGCTTGAAAATTCCTGAAATGTTTGAAGCATCAATAGCAGGTAATTTAAAGGCTATGTGGTTAATGGGAGAGGATGTGGTTCAAACCGACCCTAATACCAATAAAGTAATTGCCGCCATGGAGCAATTGGAATTATTGGTGGTGCAAGAATTGTTTATGACCGAAACGGCAAAATATGCGACTGTTATTTTACCTGGTGCCTCGTTTTTAGAAAAGAGTGGAACTTTTACCAATGGTGAGCGCAGAATTCAAAAGGTACAACAAGTGGTAGAACCTTTGCCAGGAACAAAAACCGATGGGCAGATTTTGGTAGACATCATGAATAAGATGGGTTATACCCAAGCGCCTTATGATGCCAATGAGATGTTAAAAGAGATTGCTCAAATTGTGCCATTTTTTGCTGGCGTTAAATGGGATGAGCTTGGAGAAAATGGTAAACAATGGCCTGTAAAAGCGGGTGGCATTGGAACGGAAATTTTGCACATTGATGGTGCCTTTAATAGAGGTAAAGGAAAGTTTCATTATTTTGATTGGAAAGAATCTGGTGAGATAAGAAAAAATGGGGAAGAGTATCCCTATATTATTACAACCAATAGAGAATTGGAACACTATAATTCTGGTACCATGACCAGGCGTACCAATAATGTTAAAATACTTACTGAGGATGTATTGTTAATTCACCCAAATGATGCTTCCAAGAATTTAATAAAGGATGGAGATTTTGTATGTGTGGAATCGCCAAGAGGTAAGGTAGATATTAAGGCAAAGGTTTCTGATGAAGTGCGCGAAGGTATATTAAGTACCACTTTTCATTTTCCTGAATTGATGCTCAATATAATTACCAGCGATGAACATGATTCTGAAGCACTGTGCCCAGAATACAAAGTGGTATCCGTAAAAATAAGAAAGAGCAAAGGCGAGTATAAAAATAAACCCCAAGTCAGTTTGGCTTAGGGTTTATTTATCATTCTATTTTACAAATCCGTAAAGAGGGGGCATGGCAGGACTAGAAAACACCTGCAATTGAATGCCTTTAGGAATGGTATCTATTGGCGTGATTTTAAAATAAACTACTGTGTTATTATCCCAAATTAGGGAAGTGTCACTGGTTTGTTTATAGCTGCCAAAGCAGAAATTACTGTCCAATCCAAAAATTACGCGGGTCCAGCAATAGTTGCCATCTTCTTTTAGGTTCAATACTTTGTATCCATCATTGGTGAGGGCGCTATCGCGGTAATATTTTCCACTAAGTTTATATTGTATAGTAGGACCTTCAACCTTGTCGTCTTTTTTACAAGCAGAAAACAAAATGATATTGCCAATAAGGAGAAGAATGAAAATGCGCATGTGTATTTTTTTTAGCAAGTAAATAAAAAGTAAGGATTTGCCCCAATTTTTTTTGCTTATGCTCAATTGTTTTACGGTTGCACTGCAACTACAATCAGGGCCATACCAAGCAAAAGTAATATCCTAAAAATTACAGTAGATGTCTGCTCTTTATTGTTCATATTGGTATAATGGTTTGCGTTTTGCGCAGGATATTTGATGGCAAATTGTTGTTTTGCCAGGGTATCTATTTTTTCAAAAGTATTTTTTGCCAAATTGATAGCTATGGCATTGGTGGTTTTGGAGTTATTAGGGATTTCGCGGTATAAATATAAAGCGGCTGTTTGGTATCCATTTCCGCTGAAACCAGCTCTGTCGGCCATTTTAATTGGGAT
>CANFSD010000102.1 GCA_947449515.1 Bacteroidota bacterium | reverse complement strand
TCAATAAACATATTGTTTCCATTATTAGATTTCTGTTCGAACCTAATTCTGATATTGTTATTGCCAACATAAGGAGTCAAATTCACAGAAAAACAATTTGGTCCAACACCGCCACCACACCAGTCTCCGGCCTTATTTGGAATAAACCTATTTGAAGATAAATAAGTATTGTCTGGAGCTGTTGCAAAGCTTCCATTGTCATTTTCACCAAAGCCTGCAATTCTCACATAAGAGGTTCCACAGTTGGTACTGATATAAATAATCAATGAATCTGTTTTGGTTGAATCAAAACGGGTATAGGCATGTTGGAATTCTAATAAGGCATTTTGATAACCCTTTAAATCCAAAATAGGTGTTACAATTCTATCCAAGAAAGCAGTTTTAGGAAAATCATAATTATTGATACCATAGGCTGTATTGCCCGGGGTAGTTCCAGCAATGGTCCAAAGGTGCCAGGTGGTATCATTATTTGGATTTTCTACCAGCCACAAATTTTTTGTAGCAGAATTGCTTTCAAATGTTTCATTAAATGGCAAAGGCAATCCACCAACGGTTATATAATCATCTTTGTAAATTGAATCGTAACCAGTAGCAGAACTAATACGCAATGCAACAGGATAAACACCAGGAACATTATAGGTAACTGTTGGATTTAATACTGTGCTGGTTGGGGTAGTTGAGCCCGGGAAATACCACATTCTACTGGTGGCTGCAGTAGATTGATCTGAAAATACCACTGTTTTTCCACTACACATTAACCTATTGGCAGCCATAAATGCTGCTGTTGGTTTTGGTGAAATACCTGTAACAATTAAAGCATAAGGTTGCGAACCGCCTACCAAAGATGTTTTGCCTGTAACTGTTATAGTATAAGTACCTGCCGTTGGTGTTGCCACATAAACTTGCTCAACATTGTCAACGCTATTGTCGCCAGTTGTAGCTGCCAAACTTGGTGCAGTTCTGTTTAAAACATAAGGATAAAACAATGTATTGTCTGAATTTCTTTTTACCCTAACATCTAAATCGTTAACCAACATTTTGGTAGAAGGATTAAGCGATGGATTTGGCGAGGTTCCTGGCTTGTCTGTCCAACAAATGGTTGCTCTTATTGGACTTGTACCATCTGAAAAGAAAGTGTAGGTATAGGTTGACAAACTTGAAAGAGAATTCTGCATAATAACACTTTTCACTGTGTCGGAAATAGTACTCACAGCTTTACCAGTATTCATTAAGCCCCAACCATAGGTATAATCAGGACCAATATTTGCGCCAGCCTCATCAGCAGTATGAATAATTAAACCTTTTAAAGTTGAAGAACGCATAAATGCCCCCTTGAGGTTATTGTAATGTTGTTGGATTAATAAAGCTGAACCACTGGCATTGGGTGTTGCCATGGAAGTACCATTAAATGTTGAATAAGAATTATCAGCAGTAGAAATGGAAGAATAAACTGAAACACCGTTTGCAACAACATCTGGTTTAATACGGCCATCATCTGTTGGCCCCCAGCCACTAAAACTACTCATTACCACATCGCTGGATTTTGTCCAACCTGTAAGAATTTTATTAACCGCACCAACCGTTAATACATTTTTTCCGTTGGCCGAACCTCCGCTAATGCAACCGTAAGGACCAATAGCTGCAGGTGGGCTAGAGGAATTACCTAATACCCAATTGCCATTTAGATCACGGATATAAAAAGTGGCGGGAATAGTTCCTGGCTCACCCCTATCATTACCTGCGGCAACAAAGGGTAAATAATTTGGATAATTCACGGCAATTTGATCCCATTGCGCACTTGTACCGTCATAGAAACCATATTTATAATCTTCAACCGTACTAATACTTGGATCGCCCCAAAATTCCCAACGTGCTAAATCTGTATTGTATTGCCAACCCGAAATTTGCGCATAAGAATGGTTTGAAACCAACATACCTGCTGCAGCTGCAGAAGACATTTCACTTGCATCATTTGTCCATTCTGAACATTTTATAGGTGCTTGGTAACTCATCCCTTTGGCATTGGCTACAAATCCGCCAGCCATCATGGTACCGGCCACGTGTGTTGCATGGTCACTAAGGGTTGTAGCTCCATCAATTTGAGTAGCTCTTCCTTGAAATTCTTGGTGGGTAGTGCGCACAGCACCTCCATCCCAAACGCCTAAACGATTGGTCATACCCGAACCCGTTAAACTCAAACCCAAAGAACCTGCTGGCCAAACTTTATTGGTTGAAATGGTTTTTGCAGCATCCACATTGTTTGTTGTTTGCACATAAATAGGCATACCAGTTGGCGAAATTCCCACTAACTCGCGCGCCACACCATTTTTCATAACCACACGTGAAGGATAATTTAGCGTTGCAGCTTTATCTGCCAAAATCTTTTTTTGAACTAAGAAATTGTCTTTAAAAATTAATTCAAGTTCAGCAGGATTTTTTGCTTCCAATGGATCACGAACTACTTGCGCATTTAAACCGCTTGAAAGAAAGAAAAGAGTAATAAAAAAGTAATTTATTTTATTCATACTAATTGGTTTTCAAATTTTTTGAGTGGGCCACAAACCCATTTAAATGGGCACTTACAGCCACTTTTTGCTTTTCGCAATAGATATCTCCAACAAAAATAAGCTCATAGGCCCCAGCGCCTAAACAATTTATTTGCAAGGTTCCTTTAGAACGCGTATCTGATTGATACGTTTTATTCAATTGGTTATCGATCAATACTATTTTAAATTGATTTTGATTCAATTTCTGTTTGCATTTGAGTGCCTTTACGGATAGGGCATTGATTTCAAAAACATACCCATTCGCTGAGGCGATTGCAGCACTAAATTTTCCATTTACCACATCAAATGCACTGGGCTGTTGTATTTCAAAATTTCTAATTGAAGCCACATTTCTAACCTTAAGCGTCACCTGCTCTTTTTGCGCAAAAAGTAAATTGGCAAACAAAATAAAACAGCTTAAAAATAGGTTTCGGATCGCCATAAATAATTACTAGAAATGGTATGATTGTCAAATTTAGTAGAAATAGTATAAATCACAATTTTATAATTTGGATTTGAGGGCTTACTTTGCAAGAAATTAAGCCTCGCAATGAAGCATATACCAAATACCATTACCGCCGCAAACCTCTTTATGGGCTGCTTGGCTATTGTAGCCACATTTGACGGAAACCTTACCGAAGCATCCTATTTCATTCTAATTGCGGCTCTTTTTGATTTTTTAGATGGTTTTGCTGCACGCCTTTTAAAGGTTCAAAGTGAAATTGGAAAACAATTGGATTCATTAGCAGATATGGTAAGTTTTGGCCTTGCACCAGGATTTATTTTTTACAGTATCTCCCAAGACAATTTGGTTTTTGAATATGGGTTTTTACAAAATGTTCCTACCATGTTGGTTTGCAGCTACCTACCATTTTTGATCATGGTTTTTTCTGGAATTCGATTAGCAAAATTCAATATAGATACCCGCCAAACAGATAGTTTTATTGGCCTACCCACACCTGCCAACGCCATTTTTATCTGTTGCATTGCCATGGTTTTGGAAAATGGACCTGATTTTGCCCAAGAAATTTTTACCTCAGTTGGATTTTTAATTACATATCCAATCCTTATCTCCTACCTTCTAATTGCCGAAATTCCACTGTTTGCGCTTAAGTTCAAGACTTTTGCCTTCAAAGGAAATGAAACCAGGTACATCTTCCTTTTGGCGAGTGTGGTACTTATTTTTGCATTTCACTACTTTGGAATTGGATTGAGTATAATTCTTTACGTACTTTTGTCGCTCTTCAACCATTTGAAAAAATAATATGAAATTTAAAGCCGAAATTGATGTAATGCCACACGCAGCACTTTTAGACCCTCAAGGTAAAGCCGTTAGCGGTGCAATGGTAAATATTGGATTAGCTGCCATTCAAAATGTTAGAATTGGCAAACATATTAGTGTTGAAGTGGAAGCCAACGACGAAGCCAGCGCAAAAGAAATGGTTGATACTGCTTGTAAGAAATTATTGGCTAACCTCATCATGGAATCTTATTCCTTTGAGGTAAAAGCAATTTAATTAATGCCATGCGCAAGTTTATTCTACTTGCAGTTTTATTTCTCTCCCTTACCTTGGGCAGTGCAACTGCGCAAGATATTATTTATGCACGCTCCTGTATCAAAACCCTCTGCAGCGATGATTTCTATGGCAGAGGTTATGTAAACAACGGTGATAAAATTGCTGCACAATTTATTAAAGAAGAATTTGCAGCGCATAAATTAATTCCGCTCGGAGATAATTATTTTCAATCACTCGGATTTCCTGTAGTTTATTACCCAGATAGGGCAGAAATTGAACTTGATGGGCAAAGTGTTTTTGCTGGTCAAGATTTTATTATGAATCCTGGTTGCCCTAGCATTAATGGCAGCTTTAAGGTATTGGTAATTGATTCAAGCATATTGGATAACAACGCCGAATTTGAAAGAATTAGCCAAATCAATTTAAAGAATTATTTTTTGGTAGTTGATGATATCAAAGGAAAAAATCTGCTACATCCGCAACGCGCTAAATCTATTTTAGCCAATGAATGGCATGCAAAAGGACTCATTTTTAAAAACAATGCAAGTCTGGTTTGGAGCCCCGCAATGGAGTTTGCGCCTTTTCCCATACTTTATTTTAAAAAAGGAGTATTCCCCGCTTTGGTTCTAAAAATGGAAATTAAAATAGATGCCGCACATAAAATTCATGGCACCCAAAATGTCATTGGAATGATTAAAGGCAAAGCACAACCCGATTCCTTTATTGTATTTACAGCACATTATGATCATTTAGGAATGCTTGGGAAAGAAACCATTTTCCCTGGCGCAAATGACAATGCCAGTGGGGTTGCAATGCTATTAGATTTAGCCAAACATTATTCAAAAAATCCTCCTGCTTATTCTATTGTTTTTATTGCATTTGCTGCAGAAGAAATTGGCTTAATTGGCTCCTATTATTTTACACAAAATCCATTGGTGGAATTAAAAAAAATAAGCCTGCTTATCAATATGGATCTAATGTCTACAGGAGATGAAGGCCTAACTGCAGTTAATGCTACCGAGTATCCGGATTGGTTCAATAACCTTAAAATGTGCAACAGTATTGGACACTATTTGCCAGACATTGCGCCAAGAGGTAAAGCACAAAATAGCGATCATTATTATTTTACCGAAGCAGGTGTGCCTTCTTTCTTTTTTTACCTGAGAGGTAATTACCACCATTACCACGATATTGAAGATACTTACGAAGCGCTTACCCTCAGCAAATATCCAGAAACATTTCAATTAATGGTAGATTTTGCAAATATGCGAATGGGAAGGTAATCCCACGTATTCCTAATTTATTTCAGTGCTTATTGTCCTTGTTTCTTAATCAAATTTTCACCAAATTGGCATCAATAAATATTCAGAAATGCCTATCGTAAATTCATTGGTTAGTTGGTACCTCAAAAGACGCTTACCCGCCTTCGAGGAAATCTTGCACAATCCAACGCAAGTACAACACGATCAATTAATGAAGCTACTGCGAACAGCTCAAATTACTGAGTTTGGCAGGCACTACGATTTCAAAAGTATCCATAGCTTAGAGGTATTTAAACAAAGAGTACCGGTTACCAATTACGACGATTTTAAGCATTATATAGAACGTATGATGCTTGGCGAACAAAATATTTTGTGGCCAAGTGAGGTCAGATGGTTCGCAAAATCTTCTGGCACCACCAGCGCTAAAAGTAAATTCATTCCTGTTACTTATGAAAGCATGGAAGAGTGCCATTACCAAGGTGGAAAAGATGTACTCATGAGTTATTTGCTTCAAAAACCAGAATCTGAAATATTTAATGGCAAAGGCCTAGTTATGGGAGGAAGCCACCAAATAAACAATGCAAACAATGAAAGTTTTTATGGCGATTTAAGTGCCGTAATGATGCAAAATATGCCCATGTGGGCTCAATACTTAAGAACGCCAGATTTAAGTATTGCCATTATGGACAATTGGGATGAAAAAATTGAAAAAATGGCAAGGGCTACCTTACAAGAAAATGTAACCAATATTTCTGGTGTACCCACTTGGACAATTGTTTTAATTGAGCGCTTATTTGAAATGAGCGGCAAAGATAACCTCACAGATATTTGGCCAAACCTAGAATTGTATTTGCATGGCGGCGTTAGCTTTACCCCCTACAGAGAAAGGTTCAAACAATTGATTAATAGTAGTAAGGTTAATTATTTGGAAACCTATAACGCCAGCGAGGGATTCATGGGTATTCAAGACCAACTAGGATCGGAAGAAATGCTGCTAATGTTGGATTACGGGATCTATTATGAATTTATGCCTATGAGTGAATATGGCAAAGAATTTCCAAAAAC
>CANFSD010000101.1 GCA_947449515.1 Bacteroidota bacterium | reverse complement strand
GTATTTCAAAAATACAATTGTCAAAGCTGTCATCAAATTTATAACCTTGGAGGTTACCTTGGTCCAGACTTAACCAATTGCTACTCCCAAGAGGGAAAAGGAGAATTGTATATCAAAGCTATGGTGCAATCTGGCACGAACCAAATGCCCGCTTTTCAGTTAAGTGAACAAGAAATAAATTCTTTGTTGCATTACTTTAAAGCCTTAGACAAAACTGGCAGCAGCGACCTTAGAAAATTTCACACAGAACCTAATGGAATGATTGAACTAAATGGAAAATAAGCAAACAAATTTTGCCAAATTGTTTTTCAGCACCGCTATGGTGGTTTTATTTGGCGCCATTATTTATGGCATTTGGGCAGCCATATCCTACATCTATCCTGGCTTTTTAAAAACCCAATTAGGGTTTATTGCTTTGAGGCCAATGCATGCAAGTGCCGCCTTATTTTGGATATTATTAGGAGCAACAGCTGCTGTTTATGAAGGCTTAAATTATTTATTTCCGAACCAAATAAACCAAAAGATTGCATGGATGCAATGGGGCCTATGGGTAATTGCCATACTAGGCATTTTCACTTCCTATTTCCTTGGGCAATTTGGTGGTAGAGAATATTGGGAATTCAACCCCTATTGGGCTTTACCTATTGCATTGGCTTGGCTCCTATTTATTGTTCAATTCTTTAGCCTCATGCGAAAAAGGTCCAATTGGCCTGTATACATGTACATGTGGATGACAGGTATACTCTTCTTTCTCTTCACCTTCGCGGAGGGATATTTATGGCTATTCCCCTATTTCAGAAAAGAACTCATCACAGATTTAACCATCCAATGGAAAGTCAATGGATCAATGGTTGGCTCTTGGAACCAAATTATTTATGGCAGTTCTTTTTATTTAATGGATAGAATTACTGGAAACGAAAAAGTTGGACACAGCAAACTTGCTTTTGCAATGTATTTCCTTGGCTTTTTTAACCTATGTTTCAATTGGGGACACCATGTATACACCCTGCCAACAGAACCTTATATCCGTTATTTTGGTTATGTGGTAAGCATGACTGAGTGGGTAATTTTCATTAAAATTATTTACGATTGGAAAGCAGATTGGCAACAAGCCACCATGCATTTATACAATATCCCCTACCGTTTTATTATGGCTGCCAACGCATGGGTATTCTTAAACCTATTTCTTGCATTATTTATGTCGATCCCAGCCATTAATCTTTACACACACGGGACACATGTAACAGTTGCACACTCAATGGGTACAACCATTGGCATCAATACCATGATTATTTTTGCCATGGCATTTATGGCCTATCAAAAAAACAACCCAAAAGATTTAAAGGAAAAAATTTGGTTACGACGTTTCTTTTGGACAATGCAAATTAGCTTATTGGTATTTTGGCTTGCACTTATTTCTGCCGGCATTCAAAAAGGATTTTGGCAATTAGATGCCAACAAAAATGCCTTTGGCGATATGATGCTTGCATTAAAACCGTGGTTTCTTATTTTCTTCGTAAGCGGCATTACGCTGGGTATTTCTATAAGCGGCGTATTGTTTCAATTGCTCAAAGCGCAATTTGCCAAACCAATAAAATCTAGCAATTAAACTTCTATCATGTTAAGTATTACCAAACAATTTCGCTTTGAAGCTGCACATGCCATTTTAAATTATGATGGTTTATGCAAAAATATTCATGGCCATAGTTACATCCTTCATGTGTGCATCAGTGGCAAAAAAGACCCACAAACACAAATGGTGGTAGATTTTAAAATAATTAAAAAGATAGTAGAAGAAAATTTCCTCCACCAGGTAGACCATGCCTTAATGCTCAATAAAAACAATCCTGGTATTAGTGCAATGGCAAACTATGAGGGTAAAAAATATTGGATCAATGGCGAACCAACTGCAGAAAATTTATTAGATACAATAGCCAACTTAATTCAAACAAAATTTCCAGAAGGTATTAAACTAAAAAGTTTACGTTTATATGAAACGGAATCTTCATTTGCAGATTGGACACCTGATATAAACTAGTTTATTAATTGATGGCAACCTAAACTTTCTTTTCTTGCTAAAGCAGAATTGGCAATTGCTGTAGCCGTTTCAATTCTATTTCTCAAACGTTTGGCAATTAAATACTGTGCTTCATAAGCCTCAAGCAAATGCATTTGTTTTTGTAATTGATCCTTGGCTGTTTCCATATTTGCCCTGCTTCTGCAAATTCCAAAAGAATGCCACATCAATTCTTTTAAACTACTTTCAATTGATTGCAAGGCAGCAGGTGTTTCAATGCTCAATGGTTTTAAATCATCCTCACCTGCTCCATAACGGTTGGCATGTATTATTTCACTATTAGCAAGCTTTGCAGCAAAATGAAACAACTCTAACAAGGAATTACTTGCCAACCTATTTGCGCCATGCAAGCCGGTTCGAGCCACTTCACCCAAAGCAAATAAACCGGGAATTAAGGTGGCAGAATTACTATCTACGGCTACACCACCACATTGGTAATGTGCCGCCGGTGTAACGGGTATTTTTTCTTGTGAAAGAAACCCAGCTCTTTTAACTGCATCAAACAAATAGGGAAAGGAACGCATAAAATGTTGTGTATCTACCTGCGAAAAATCTAACCAAACATGCTTTTCTTGTGTTTCTTCCATCTTTAAAAACATACCCAAAGAAACAATATCACGCGGCGCCAAACTTCCCAATGGATGTAAGGCCTTCATAAATTCATTGTTGTCCTTATCACGCAAAACTGCACCTGCACCTCTAAAAGCTTCCGTCACCAAAATATTCTCCAACTTCCCTTCTAAATACATCTTAGTTGGGTGAAATTGAATAAAGGCCATATCCTGAAGCAACAAACCAGCACGCATTGCCATTCCTGCACCTTCGCCATTTGCACCTATTCCATTGGTATGTTGGGCATATAAATTACCACAACCTCCACTTGCCAAAACAACATTATCTGCAAAAATATTCTTACAAGTACCTTCCAAAAAATTAGCAATGGTAAGCCCTTTGCAAATACCCTTTTCAATAATAAATTGGGTAGCAACTGTATGAAATAAAAAATGGGTATTTTTTCTTTTCTTTAAATCTGCCCATAACTTTTCAACTAAAAACTTTCCGGTCTGATCCGAAATATGTTGGATACGCGCAATGGAATGCCCCCCTTCTTTGCTAGGGTTTGAATCGAAATACAACCCACGCGCTTTTAAGTCTTGTAAGATTGTAGAACTATTTTCAATTACCTCTTTTACAATTTGCGGATCGCATAATCCCGCCCCAGCAATTAAAGTGTCTTTTATGTGAGCTGATTGATCTGCTATATCCAATGAAACAGCAATCCCTCCCTTTGCCAAATAACTATTTGAATCCTCAGGCCCTTCTCCTAAAATTAAATACAATTCAATTTCTTCGCTTAATACCAAAGAAAAATAAATTGCAGCTAAACCTCCTCCTATACAAACAACTCTTTTCATTTATTCACCCCAGCTTTCAAATACGCAAATACTGCGTAATTATATTTTTACTGCCAACATGCGTTCCACGGGCAATTTTGCTTTTTCAATGATAGCAGGATCTAAATCAATCCTATAAGCAGATTCCGTTTCAGCGCCAATAGCCTCCAATGCTTCTAACAATTTCAACAAAGTATTTTGTTTCATATAAGGGCATTTCACACATGGCGTAATAAATTCTTTATCGGCATTTTCTTTTTTTAAGGCAACAGATAAATCACATTCCGATGCCAAATAAAAACGAGAAGCATTACTTTCTTTTACATATTTCAAAATATCGCCTGTACTGCCCACTATACCCTTTCTACCACCATCCATTATATTGGTAATCTCCTCCGGAACTTCCCAATGAAACAACATTTCTGCATTGTTTTCTGCGGCCATTTGCGGTAAGAAATTTCTAAATTGCTCGTGCACTTCACAACTGCCATTCCAAAGAATTAAATCTTTACCTAATTCTTTCTTAATTACCTTTTGTAAGTTCTCACCCATATACAAATCTGGCACAAAAATAATTCTATCACCTTCTAAGGAGGCAGCTACGGCAATGGCATTTCTAGAAGTACAGCAAATATCTAATTCGGTTTTGGTTTCAGCATAAGTGTTAATATATCCCATCACAGGCACACCTGGATATTGTCCCTTCAATACCCTAACATCTGCAGCACTTATAGAAGAAGCCAATGAACAACCTGCACTTGGATCGGGCATGAAAACCTTTTTGCCGTTATTAACCAACAAGGCCGTTTCTGCCATGAACCTTACCCCACAAAATAAAATATTACGCGCTTTGGTAGTACTTGCTTGAACACTCAAACCCAATGAATCACCAACAAAATCTACAAATCCACCATCTGCTAATTCAAACTGCAATTCAGCTGGCATATAATAATGAGAAAGAATTACCACATCCTTCTCTAGTTTCAAACGCTTGATGCGAGAAACCAATTCCTCTTTTTCTAAATTCATGCAGCGCGAATTTCGCCCCCAAAACACGCATTTTTTATGACCAAGGTCAGTTATTAAAAGTTTTTCAAAACATAAATTTGAGATACAATGAAAACTAGAAACCAGCGTCTTTTTGTATGGCTATTTTCAAGCCTAATTTTAGGAGTAGCTTGTAAGAAACATGTTACTTTAGAAACAACAAAGTCAAATACAAATTTGAGAATTGAAATCAACCATTTTGTAGACAATGTTCCGCTGCTATTCGACAGCATGCTTTACACCAACAAAGGCGGAAACAAATACAGCGTAACGCGTTTAAATTATTACCTATCCAACATCATCTTAAGCAATGATAAGGGCGAAAATTATAACAACAGTGGTACCTTTTATATTAACGGACGTAGTACTTCCAATACCATAAATTTAACTGAAATACCGCCTGGAAATTATACAAGTATGCGTTTCTTAATTGGCTTGAACCCAACGCAGAATACTAGTAATTCTCTTGAAAACAACGTAGATAATTTAAACATGGCTTGGCCAGAAGTTATTGGTGGTGGATACCACTTCCTAAAATTTGAAGGCTATTACCTAGACTCGGCTCGAACCAAACAAGGATTTACCATGCACCTGGGTACAAATGACATGTTGGTTGCCCATCAAAGTTTACCTATTTCTTTGCTAATTGAAGAAAATAAACCAGACACCCTTGGCTTACAAATGAACTTGAATGAATGGTTTCAGAATCCACATACATGGAATTTCAATGTCGACGGAAATTATACCATGGCAATTCCAGCATTAATGACACTCCTTAAAAACAATGGAACAGATGTATTTACCATTAAATAAAAACATTGCCGGATTCGTATTTATTGCGAGTTTGTTTTTTGCTTGCAAGCAAAATGATACCCCAAAACAGGTGAACACCTACCCAACACCCTATGAAATTAGTGTGCCGCCTGGCTTTCCAAAACCAGAACTATCCAGCATTAACCCGCTTACCGTTGAAGGAATTCAATTGGGAAAAATGCTGTATTCAGATTCAATCTTGTCAACCAACGGTAGAACCTGTACCAGTTGTCATATGCCAATTAATTCGTTCTCCTCTCCTATTTTTAATTCATGGAGCGGTAGAAAATTTAGTGTACCCGGCCATATCAATTTAGGCTTCAAAAAACAATACAATTGGGATGGCTCGCAAGAATGCTTAGACACCCTGGCTATGGACGATTTTGATCCAGAATTCTTTAATACCAACCCAGAATTATTATACAGGAAATTAGCTGCACACCCTATTTATCCAACACTTTTCAACCAAGCATTTGGTATTGCAGCTATTAGTAAAGTTCCATACCAAGAACTAAAAAGAAAAATCTCCTACTCCATTGCACAATACCTTAGATCTAAGGTAACAGCCAATTCTAAATTCGACCAATACAGAAACAAAAAAGCCCTATTAAACAATTTAGAATACGAAGGTTATGTAATTTTCTATTCGGAAAAAGGAGATTGTTTTCATTGCCATTCAGAACCATTGTATACCGACCAACAATTTCACAACAATGGCGTGAGCGACACCTATATTGGTTTTGATTTGGGTCGGCAAAACATTAGTAACAAAGAAGAAGACAAAGGCAAGTTCTTTACCCCAACCCTCAGAAACATTGAACTAACAGCACCCTATATGCATGATGGCAGGTTCAACACTTTAGAAGAAGTGGTTGATTTTTATAGCGATGGCGTAAAAGACAACCAATACGTTGATCCACTCATGACCAAAAGAAATGGCACGCGAAAATTAAATTTAACGCCACTAGAAAAACTACAATTAATAGCCTTCTTAAAGACCCTCACAGATTTAGATTATTTGAATAAATAATTGGTATAAGCATAAAAAAAGAAAGACTGCAATTGCAGTCTTTCTTAATCTAAACATAAACCTCGAAATTATTTCGGTAACAACACCTTATTAATTACATATACAATACCATTTGTAGCTTTTACATTTCCCAAAAGCTCAGCATCGTTAATAAATGTTTTACCATCTTTAATTGAAATAG
>CANFSD010000100.1 GCA_947449515.1 Bacteroidota bacterium | reverse complement strand
GGCAACATATCCAAAATCTTACTGGTGTATTTCATTCGGGATACCTCATTTTCTCCTTGATAGTATTTATGACTTTCTTTCTAGGAGTATTGGCATGGGTATTTAAAGCCGATAAAGATTACATCAAAGACATGGAGCAAAAACCATTAGAAAAATAAAATAATAATATCATGAAGCATAAATTATTTACATTGTCAGCTATGCTATTAATGGCTGGCACTATATCAGCTCAAACAGCAGATGCAGCAAGTGCAGAATCAGGAATTGGATTGAGCGGAATACTCATAGCAGTAAATGCAGTGCTGCTTTTGTTTGTGATTTTCTTATTGGGTTCATTGAGCGCTGCCATTCAAAAATTGCGCGCTGCCAACCAAGGAAAAGAACAAATTAGCTGGTGGGAAAAATTCGCTGCCTTAAAATCTGAAAAATCAGAAGCAGAATTGATTTTGGATGAAGATTTTGATGGAATTTCTGAATTAGATAATCCTACACCTCCTTGGTACAATTTCATTTTTTATATCACCATTGGTGTTGCTTTCCTTTATATATTAAACTATCATGTTTTGAAAATTGGCAAGTTACAAGCAGATGAATATACCATTGCGGTGGATGAATCGAAAGTTGCAGTAGATGCCTATTTGAAAAAAACAGGTAATATGGTTGATGAAAACAATGTTACCCAGTTAACAGATAAAAAGGAATTAGCGGATGCAGGTGTTATTTTTAAAGATAAATGCGCTGTATGTCACCTTGCAGACGGTGGAGGTATGGTTGGTCCTAATTTAACTGATAAGTATTGGATACATGGTGGCGATGTAAAATCAATTTTTAAAACCATTAAATATGGCGTACCAGCTAAAGGTATGATATCATGGCAAAACACTTTTAGTGGTAAGCAAATTCAAGCATTGGCTTCTTATGTTAGGTCGTTACAAGGTACTACTCCTGCTAAGGCTAAAGAACCTCAAGGTGATTTATACAATGAGGCTGCCGTAGCTGCTCCGGGAGATTCTACGGTACTAGCAAAAGATAGCACCAGCAGTAAATAGCATCCGGAATATTTCGATTTTTTACACAAAAGGAAGTTTAACAGTTGTTGTTTACCAGCTGTTAAACTTCTTTTTTTTTAATAATTATAAAGCATGAAAAGCGCAAAACCATTGGATGATGATCATTTTCGCGATGAGTTATCAAACGTAGATAAAGAAGGTAAAAGACTTTGGATTTTTCCTAAAAAACCGAAAGGACGTTTTTATGACTACCGCACCTGGTTGAGTTGGTTTTTTATGGCAATGATGTTTGTTGGCCCTTTTCTAAAATTCAAGGGTCATCCGCTCTTATTGTTAAATGTATTAGAGCGTAAGTTTATTATTTTGGGCATGGTGTTTTGGCCGCAAGACCTCAATCTTTTTGCCTTACTCATGCTTTCCTTTATTTTGTTTATTGTGTTGTTTACGGTCCTTTTTGGTCGTGTATGGTGTGGTTGGGCCTGCCCGCAAACCATCTTTTTAGAGATGTTGTTTCGCAAGGTTGAGTATTTAATAGATGGAGATTACCAGCAACAAAAAAGATTGATGGATCAAGAATGGAATACTGAAAAGATTTTCAAAAGATCGCTTAAACACCTCATCTTTTTCTTACTGTCTTTTTTAATTGCGAATACCTTTCTAGGGTATATAATTGGTATAGAAGAGCTGAAATTATTGGTGGTAGATGGTCCTATGGATCACTTAGGTAAATTTGCCTCTCTATTAATTTTCACCTCTGTTTTTTACATGGTATTTGCTCATTTGAGAGAATTGGTTTGTGTGTTTATTTGTCCTTATGGTCGTTTGCAAGGATTGATGTTAGACAAAAACTCAATGGTGGTTGCCTACGATCATGTTCGCGGTGAACCGAGGGGTAAGGTAAAAAAAGGAGAGGAAGATGCGCACAGAGGTTCTTGTATTGATTGCAAATTATGTGTGAGTGTTTGTCCTACCGGAATTGATATTAGAAACGGAACACAATTAGAATGTATCAATTGTACTGCATGTATTGATGCATGTGATGAGGTAATGGAAAAAACAGAACAGCCAAAAGGCTTGGTTCGTTTTGCTTCTGTAAACAATATTGTAGAAGGTAAAAAACTAGGTTTGAATCTAAGGAATGGTGCGTATGGAGTTGTTTTGGCCTTGCTTTTTGGTGTTTTCTTGTACCTATTAATTACAAGAAAATTGGTTGAAACAACCATGCTTAGAACGCCAGGAATGCTTTATCAAACACAAGAAAATGGTAAGATTAGTAACCTTTATAGTATTGAATTTGTAAATAAAACTTTTGATAAATTACCCATTCAATTGAAGTTGATTGAACCTAAAGGGGAAATTAAATTTGTGGATGGAAAAGAAATTATAGTAGAAAAAGAAAGTGTTGGCGAAAGTTCTTTTTTCCTTATTTTAGATGGCGAAAGCATTAAGAAAATTTCTACACCTGTAACTATAGAGGTATGGAGCAATGGTACCTTAATTGAAGAAATGAAGTCTAAATTTAATGGTCCTGTTTACTCAAAAGAAAAAGAAGAACTAAAGGAAAAAGAAAAAGGAGAAAAGCATGAAGATTAATTGGGGAACTAAGCTGGTATTTTTTGCCGCATGTTTTATGGTTTTTGTGGTGTCTATGGTAATTGTAATCTCTAGGCAGGAGGTTACTTTGGTGGATGATAATTACTATGAAAAGGGCTTAAATTACCAGAAGGAAATTGACAACAATGCAAGTGCAGATAGCACCATTACCCTTCAATATGGTAAAGTTCAATTAGGTGCTCAGATGGGCTCCAACGCAATTATCATTGAAAAAACCTCCCCGGGTGATATTCCAGAAGCTATTCTTCAATATTATCGTCCTTCAAACCCCGCCTTGGATCAAAAATTTAAAACCGAAATACTGTCTGGTAAACAATTGATACATTCTGTTGCAGCATTAAGTGCCGGAAAGTGGAAAGCCGTTTTGACCTGGAAAGTAGGGGAGAAGGAATACAAAATAGAAAAAGAGTTTGATCGCTAATGCTTTTTCTTACTGCTTTTTTAACTGGTTTAATTGGTAGTTTTCATTGCGCAGGAATGTGCGGTCCTATTGCCTTTGCCCTGCCCGGTAAAAAGCAGGAAGGTATTGCGTTCTTTCTTGGGCGATTCCTTTATAATTTTGGCAGAATAATAAGTTATGCTTTGTTGGGTTTTGTATCGGGCAGCTTTGGGCTAGGTATAAAATTGGCAGGCATACAGCAGGGTTTGAGTATTGGCATCGGTGTAGTTATTCTTTTAAGCGTTTCGCTCAGTTATTTAAAAGTTGGCGCCCTTTCGTTTAATCCCTTTTCTCTATTGTCTTCCAAACTTGTTCAAAAGCTGTTTCAATCTAAATCTTTGTTTGCCTTACTCTTCATTGGCCTATTAAATGGATTGCTTCCTTGTGGCTTTGTTTACATTGCTGTGCTAGGTGCAAGTGCCACCCAAAATGCAATGGAGGGCGCTCTGTTTATGATATTGTTTGGTTTAGGAACCCTTCCCTTGATGTATGGAGTTTCCATATTGGGGCAATTTTTATCTATAAAAGTGAGGGGTAAAATTAACAAGCTGAGTCCTGTATTTGCTATTCTTATTGCAGTTTTATTTATAGTTCGTGGCCTAAATTTAGGCATACCTTATTTGAGTCCAAAAATCAATATTGAACAATCTGAAATGAAAGATTGTCATTAATATTGGACTAGTTCGCATAAATTCATTTTCTTTGATGCAAATGAATTGGCGCCGTTTATTCAGATTTAGACATTTTTATTTATGCATGGTTTGTGCCTTGCGTGATAGTTTTTTATTGCGTAAAAAGGTTTCGGTTCGAACCAAAACCTTGCTATTGGTAAAAGTAGAGGCCATAGGAGATTATATTTTCTTTCGCAATTTTTTAGCACTAACACGCCAATCTGCTAAATACAAGGATCATAAAATAACCTTGGTTGGGAACGAAATTTGGAAAGACCTGGCACTTGAATTAGATGCAGCATGGGTAGATGAATTTATTTGGATCAATAAGAAAAAATTTGCCTCCGATTTTAAATACCGCAAAGAGCTGTTAAGCCAAATTCATAACAAAGGATTTGAAACCACCCTTCAACCAAACTTTAGTCGTGAATTTTTATGGGGAGATAGTATAGTTAGGGCCAGCGCCGCACCCAATAAAATTGCTTCAAAGGGCGATAGCGCCAATGATATTGGATTGCTTAAAATGATTTCTGATACCTGGTTTACCCAATTAGTGAGTGAAAATACGCAGCCCATATTTGAGTTCACACGCAATAAAATTTTTTTTGAAAAGGTTTTAAACGAAACTATTCAACTTCAGAAACCCGTTATTTCATTGGACAAAGTTGCTTCTGCAGAATACATAGTGTTGTTCCCAGGCGCAGGAGAAAAAATAAAACAATGGTCGACCCAAAACTTTGGCGAATGGGTGCGCGCCTTTAGAAAAGAAAATAATACCCCAATTTTTATCTGCGGGTCTAAAGCCGACATTTTATTGGGTGAAGAAATAATTGCGCATTCAAATGGGATAAGTGAAATTTATAACCATTGCGGTAAAACCGATTTGCCAGGTTTGCTTCAATTTATTGCCAATGCCAAATGTTTACTTACCAATGATTCGAGCGCTTTTCATATTGCTGCGGCCACCGCTACACCTTGCATTTGTTTATTAAGTGGTAGGCATTATGGTAGATTTGCACCTTATCCAAAAAACACTTGTGAAAATATGGAAACCCTTTACCCAAAAGGGTTTTATACATTGTTGCAAGATGAGGAAAAGCTTATACTAGAAACAAAATACAGCTCTCCTTTTTCTATTGATGAAATTAATGTGGATGATGTAATGTTGGCTTTCAATAAAATTGCAAAATGAACATATTGCTTATAGATAATTATGATTCTTTTACGCATATGTTGGCAGATTACCTCCAGCAGTGCGAGGTTGATTGCGTAGTTTGCCGGAACGATGAACCTATTTTATTAGAAGTAAATCCTAAAAACTTTGATGCTTTGGTTATTTCACCTGGACCTGAAACTCCCTTAGAAGCAGGTTTTCTGATGCAGGTATTGCCAAACTTTATTGGAAAATTGCCGATTTTGGGAGTTTGTTTGGGGCACCAGGCTATTGGAATGCATTTTGGTGCCAAGCTTGAAAAGGCAGAAAAGCCAAGGCATGGAAAGGTAGATTTGCATAGCCATAGTAATAATTCTTTGTTTGATGGTGTGCCAGAAAATTTTGAGGCCACCCGGTATCACTCCCTTATACTCAAAAACTTACCTGAAGAATTGGAGGCCATTTGCTACAGTGGTGAGGAGATAATGGGTTTAGCTCATTTTCAATTACCCATTTGGGGCTTGCAGTTTCATCCGGAAAGTTGTGAAACAAAACATGGGCTAAGGATGTTAAAAAACTTTGTAGAAATGGCAAAAAAAATTGCCCAAATCTAAATTTGCCTATATTTGACTAAGATTATATTTGAATGGATTATCAAATTCACAAAGAAGGGAAATACAATTATATCGACCAGGGCGAAGGTGAGGTGCTTCTTCTTCTGCATGGATTATTCGGTGCATTAAGCAATTGGAACGATGTTCTGAAGCATTTTAGCAAAAATTACCGAGTGGTAATTCCATTGATGCCCATCTTTGAAATGAATATTTTGAAGTTAAGTGTAGAAGGACTTGCTAATTTTATCCATGATTTTATAGAATTCAAGGAGTTTAAGAAGGTACATATCTTAGGTAATTCTTTGGGAGGGCACGTAGCTTTGGTTTATATTAAAAAATACCCAAGTAAGGTTGAAACACTTCTATTAACAGGTAGTTCAGGCTTGTACGAAAATGCTTTTGGGGCCAGTTATCCGCGTAAGGGCGATAAACAATATTTGAGAGATAGGATCAGCTTAACTTTTTATGATCCGGCTTCAACCACTGATGAATTGGTGGAGGAGGTATATGAAACCATTCAGGATAAGGGGAAACTTTTGAGGATATTAACGATGGCTAAATCGGCTATAAGGCATAATATGCGTAAGGATATTCCTAATTTTAAAATGCCTGTTTGTTTAATATGGGGGAACCAAGATACCATTACCCCGCCAGAGGTTTGTGAGGAGTTTCATGAACTGTTTCCAAATTCAGAAAAACATTATATAGACAAATGCGGACATGCACCAATGATGGAGCAGCCTACCGCATTCAATATTTTGGCCGATCAGTTTTATAAAAAACACATCCCTTCATAAGATGTTTGCAAAGCAATTTATTTCGAACGAAATTTTTCCATTGAAGAAGTTGGATTCTGCAGAATCTGCTATGCTTTTTATGGAAGATTGGTTGGTAAAAGAATTGCCTGTGGTAGAGGGAGCCAAGGTTTTAGGCATGGTTAAGAAGTCTATGTTGTTTGACAATGAAAGCAAACGCATTGATCAATTGATGGATATCAATACCAAACCTTATGTTGTAAACGAGTTCACTCATTTGTTTGAGTTAATGAAACAAATGAAT
>CANFSD010000099.1 GCA_947449515.1 Bacteroidota bacterium | reverse complement strand
CGAATTTACTGTTACCGTGCCAGGTGAATAGCCATCATTGGTATTGGCACCTGCTGCGGGTACATAAGTACCTGGCAAGCCACTATTGCTAAACAACCATTGGTAGTTAAACATTCCATCGCCACCGCTTGGCATGGTGCCTGTGAGGTCTTGCGCTACATTGTTCCCAGTGCAAAGTCCTTGCGAAGACGAAATAATATTGTTGCCAATGCTGCCATCTCCTGGATCTACAAATTTTACCAAATAAACATCAGAACTGCCATTTATTACGGTTTGATGTGCGCCAATACTTGCAATGCCAGAAGTAGAATAGGTTTCGCCACCAAAGTAAACATTGTCGGCTAAATCAATTCCCATTTCACGACCATAATCGGTACCACCTGCTCCAAAATAAGAGCAATAGGTAATTTTTCCTGATGGATCTAGTTTTACCATGTAAGCATCGTACAAGCCTCCAAAACTCACTTGAAGTGCATTAGGTGTTGTTAGGCCAGTGGAAGAGTTTGTTAACCCAACACAAAATATATTACCTCGCGAATCTCTACAAATCGATTGCAAATAATCATTAGATGCTGCGCCAACATATGTTCCCCATAAAGGAGTACCCGTGACATTCATTTTTACTACCAATCCTTCATAGGAACCACCACCATAAGTCAATTGACCACCAGTACCAAATGCTACACCAGAAGTTGAAGCAGTATATCCATCTATAACAATATTATTGGTAGAATCCCAAGCTATATCAAATGGGTAATCGTTTAATGTTCCACCATAATAAGTGGCAAAAACCCTTCTTCCCAATGAATCAAATTTTGCGAAAAATATATCATCATAGCCAGAATAAGCTGCTTGATAAACCCCTTTGGAAGCAATGCCAGTATCAGACATTGTTGAACCCACTACATAAGAATTTTTTTGTGCATCAACTAAAATACGTTGACCCCAATCTCCATTGGCTCCGCCATAATAAGTTGCAAATACAGGAATTCCTAGACTGCTTATTTTTGCAACAAATGCATCTGTTGCACCACCAGGAATATTTTGATGAACACCCGGGAATAAGGTAGCTGTTGAATTTGTATTGCCTGTTAAATATAGGTCTCCATTAAAATCAGCACTCACAGCGTTTACATTATCACTGCCATCATACCCAAAATAAGTTGCCCAAACTATAGCACCACTTGGGGTAAACTTGGCAACATAACCATCTTGCAAGCCGGTTAGTGTGGTTTGTATGGCACCCGTTGTGGCAATTCCACTTGAACTACCGGTTTGCCCACAAATGATAATATTATCAAATTTATCGATAGTTATATCATTTAATAAATCTTGCCCAGCACCACCAAAATAAGTTGCCCAAAGCAATACACCGGCCGTATTAAACTTTGCTAAAAAGGCATCATAAATGCCTGCCTGGGTAGTTTGGTATGCCCCAGCAGTAGCAAATCCAGTAATAGATTGGGTTCTTCCAGCAATATAAATATTACCCATTTTATCACAAATAATGCCACTTGGAAAATCAAAAGCATCTCCACCAAAATACGTCGACCAAGGAATTGGATCAATCACAACTGTTTTGGTTAATGAATATTTTTCTGCACTAAAACCAAATAGGTTCGAACCCAATTTTTTATAACGTGCCTTAAAATATTTACCTGGCTTACCATTGGAATTGAGTTCATAGCTAAAAGGTATTTGCTCCTCTACAGGACCCAAATTGGTTTCCATGGTTAATGCGCCATTCTCCTTGATGCTGCTTTGATCTACGCCCTTTAGCAATAATTGAATTTGCGCCAAATCTGCACCAGGGTGTAAAATAAAATTGTATTTAAAATGCGCATCGCTGATCAAAAATTCAATGTCGATATGCGGATAGATATTGCGGTACAAAACCTTGTTGAAATGTGCAGTTGAATAAACTTTTTCAATATTTTCTTTTGCCCTAAAAAATAATTGTCCTTGCCCTTTTTCAAGTTCCTCAATTTGAGGAGCAGGCTGGGATCCTTTTAAATCTATATCAATTTTTTGCGTGCTAAAATCTCCCAAATTGCTTGTTTCCATTGGCATTAAAGCATTAACAGGGTTGTTTGTATACTGCAATAATTGGTAACTAAATCCATTTCTTCTCAACTGCACTTGAAGATGTGCACTTTGAAAATAATACAGTACCTGTTCATTTGCCAACAAATTGCTTTGACTAATTTGTCCCATATTTTTAATAAACCCATTTTTCATTTGGGGGCTCATGCTATTGGGTTTTTTTGCATTAACTATAAAGGAGATAAAAATTAGGAAACAGGTGTAAAGGATTCTTTTCATTTGCTTTTCGCTTATTTTACGAAGATAAGAAGCTAGCAACGAATCAAATGAACAATTCTGTTCCATTGGGCATTTTAGAAGACACTTTTTAGAAAAAATCTAATTTTCTTATCCATTCTAAAAGGCTCTCAAGAATTATTAATTTTTACTTAATAATTTTTCATTAGGAATTTAAATAAAAATAAGCTAGTATTGGTTAGTGTTTTGCCTCGCTTTCAATTAGATAAGTGATTTAAAATGTTGGCAAATCCTTCCTTGAATACCATTAATTTAAAACATATGAAAAAAATCATTACTCGACTCTTAGGATTGTTTTTAATTGTCTTTTGGGCCAACAGCTCGCAAGCACAATTAAATTATGTCCCTGGCGGTTTTACCACATCAGCCGGTACCTACACAGATTTGGGTACCAATGGAACGGTAATTTCTGTGACAAACACAGACGATGCCTTTTCACTGCCATTACCTATTGGGTTTACTTTTAATTTTAATGGAGCACCTTACGACTCCTTTATTTTTAGTACCAATGGTTTTATTAAATTAGGAAAAGACACACCTTCTCGTCATTTCTTGTTTACCAGCCATGCACAACCACCGCCAAATGGTCCCTTTACAGCAGCTACTTCGCCAACTCCGGCTGGTAAAGATACCAGTATGTTGTTTGCTTTTGGACAAGATTTATTTGCTGGTACATTGGCTTCAGAATTCAGGTATTTTACCTCAGGTACCCCAGGTACTCAAATTACTACCATTCAATGGAAAAATGTAAAAGACAAATTACAAGCTGGCCTTGGAGGTTTATGGGATACCATCAACTTTCAAATTAAATTATATGAAGGAACCAATGTAGTTGAATACAAATATGGAAAATGGACTTGTACGGTTGTTAACAACAATGCCCGTTTCTCTGCTGTTGGTATCGTTGGAAATAGCATGACAACCGCCAACCAAAACCTATACTTGGTAAAGGGTTCTACAGTAGCTTGGAGTGGCGCGGTTGCCAATACTGGTTTCTACGTTAACAATGCGGTGAATTACAGAAATACAACCAGCTCTCCTGCCGGGCCAGCACCAGATCAGGGCCGAACCTATACCTTTACCCCACTCACCATGAACGATGCCTCGGTAAGAGCAGTTTATGCCCAAGGTAGGGTTGCCTTGCCATACTATATGCCAGATTCAATTAGAGCAAATATTTCAAATACAGGTTTGAATACCCTTTATGGCGTTACAGCAACCCTAACGATTTCTGGAAGTAACAGTTATACCACAACAGCATATATTCCTGTATTGGCCCCAAATGCCAACGTAAATGTAGGCTTCGCACCTTTTTATCCCACCAATACTGGCGCCAATTTAATTACCGTTTCTGTTCCAACAGACGATAACAACGCCAACAATTACAAAACCTATAGCCTTTCTATTAGCAATAACCGCAATGGTTACACAGATACTTTACTTGCTTCAAGTGGTGGCAATGGTACAACCATCCCACAGTTCTGGGGCGCAAAATATTTTGTAGCAAACAGCGGCTTGGTTTCACAAGTACGTGCGCCTTTGGCCTCTAATTCAGATGCTGTTGGCGATACCGTTTGCGGAATGGTTTTAGATTCTACCGGAAAAATTATTGCACGCTCTCCTAACTATATTGTTCAAACCTCTGATTTAGGCACAACACTGGTGTTTAACATGACCATGCCAGCAGCTGTTACCAACCAATCTATTATTGCTGGTATTGCCGGTGGACAAACAGTCAGTGGTTTAAATTATTTCTTAGGAACTTCTCAAACCGAAGTACCAATTCGTCCAAACACTTGTTTCTATTTTATGAGCCAAACTGCCATTGGTGGTATTACCAACGCTAATGTAGGAGTAGCCTATGCTACGCCTATCGCATGGAGTACCACCAGGTTAATGATGGAATGTATTATTGATCCAATTCCACCCATTGATGCAGGTGTAAGCGCGGCTGGACCAATTGCTGTGGCAAAAGTGCCAACAGGTGTGAATATTCCTTTAAGGGCCATTGTTAAAAACTATGGAACAGGAACGCGCAGTGCTGGTATTCAAGTTAGATACAGAGTAAATGGCGGAACCATCATTGGACCCGTTTCAACCGCCGCAACCATTGTTCCTGGCGATACCAACTCTGTTTTATTTACAGGCTTAAGCGCCTTGAACTTTAGCACAGCAGGAACTTATACAGTAAAAATTTGGACAACTATTGCAGGTGATGGATTAGCAGGAAATGACACCTTAACCATTGTATATACTGCAGTTCCAAACAATGCATTGCCTTATAGAATTGCAAATACACTTTTAAGTTCTTGGACAGTTCTAGGTTCAAGTACCATTATCTGGAAAGAAAAAGCAGCCATTCAATCCAATGGTGTTTCTCATACCAATGTTGTTTATGCCGATAATATTATTACTAATAATAAGGAGGCTTTGCTCATTTCTCCACCAATTAATTTAACCGGAACAAGTAACCCTATTTTGCATTTCAATGTGGCACATGCGCCTAATACATTTAGCAATACAGATGATACCTTACAAGTTATGGTAAGTGCGAATGGGGGACTAAACTTTACTCCTCTATATACCAAATCTAGCCAATTATCTTCTCCAACCTTGGGAACGGATACACCAACTTCAGTGGCATATACGCCAGCATTTGCAACAGATTGGCGCCATGAAAGTGTAGACTTAAGTTCTTTCGTTGGCAACCCTTATGTATTAATCGCATTCCGTGATAGATCTGCCTCAGGAAATGGTGTGTATATTGGAAATGTAAGTGTAACCAACGCAGCAAGCTATAGCGTTCAACCCGTTTATTCAGCAGGCACTTATTACAGTGGAAACTTTGCAGTAATGTTTAGCACCATTGGAAGTTATACAGGAGAAATTGCCTTTGCCAAATACAACAATGCGCCATACTCTTCGGCATCACCAGTGTTTGCTACCAATACAATAGCAACTACAAACAATGCAAGTATTTTTACACCAAACAATGTGAGCTTAACCACCTACTATTCTGTAACCTATTCAGGCATCGGTACGGGAAATTATTCACCTAGCATATCCTATACATTGAATTTTGATATCACTGGTTTACCCGGTGTAAGCTCAAAAGACAGTTTATATATCCTTAAAAGATCTGATTTCAATGCTTCTTGGGTACCTATTAGCTGCTATGTTTCTGGAAACAATTTATATACAGGTTTTGTAACTGGTTTCTCTGATTTTACTATTGGCTCGCAAGCTGCAGTAAATTCATTGCCAGTTAATTGGCTATATTTCAATGCTAAAAATACCAGTGCCTTTAGTAACCAATTAGATTGGGCTACTGGTTCAGAATTGAACAGTGATTATTTTACCATCGAAAGGGGAACAGATGCCTATAACTTTATGGAAGTGGGAACTGTTCGTGCAGCAGGCAATAGCAATAAAAAATTGGTGTATAGCTTCAAAGACTTATTGGATCAAAGCTTCAGCAAAGACCTTTTCTACCGCATTAAACAAGTAGACAGAGATGGTAGCTTTACCTATAGCAATGTAGTTAAGATTTCTGCCGATCCAATGAACGCTGAAAGCACAATTAACATCAGCAATCCATTTGAAAAAGCACCTACCGTTTGGATCGATCAATTAAATGCAAACAGCACAATTATTCTTCGTGTGAGCGATTTAAATGGTAAATTATTATTCACCAAAACCATTGAAATTACCAATGGAAAAAGTGCCATTGTAATCAACGAAATGGAAAACCTACAACAAGGAATGTACATTATTGAAGCCGTTCAAGATGGCCAAACTAAAAACATTCAAAAAGTTTTGAAATTGAATTAATCAATATTGAATTTAAAAAAAGTCCCGCAAAATTTTGCGGGACTTTTTTTGTGTCTCTTCAATTGTTAATAGGTGAAACTAAGCGGCATTTTCAAATTAATAAACGCATTTAAGCCCATGTTGTAAACACCATACGGCCGTAAGCGCGATAAGTGATCATAATACTTTTCATTCATTAAATTGTTGATGCCAGCATTCACTTGAACTTTGTAGTTATAAATTTTAACATCGGCGCCAAAGCCAATATTTACTAGCTTGAACGCTGGTGTACCCATTTCATAACTTGCTATATTATTTTGCGCCAAAACTTGCGTAAACTGAATTCTTATATAGGCATTTTTTAGGCTTTTTAGTTGTGCTTTCTTAAATACCAATTCATGATTCCACTTATCGGCAGGCATTAAAGGTAAATAAGAATTATCTGCAAATTTT
>CANFSD010000098.1 GCA_947449515.1 Bacteroidota bacterium | reverse complement strand
TAGGTTGGATTGTATTACATGAAGAATTGGATTTTACCACCATTGTTTCAGTAATTCTAACGCTCATTGGCGTATTTCTCGTAAGTCAAAATGCTGCCAAAAGCCATTAGCTTTATGAATGATGAATGATGAATGATGAATTTGAAAATATTTATCTTTTCCAAAATGACCATAAAGAGGGCAGACCGGCGTCATAAAAGTCTGGATTCTGGACTCTGGATTCTAGACTCTTAAAAAAAACATGATTGAAAAAACAAACCTCCATCCGCGTAACGCGCATAGAAACGGATATGATTTTCCGGCATTAATTGCCAGTTTACCTGCACTTGCTGCATTTGTTGGGCCTAATAAATATGGTAACCAAAGCATAGATTTTGCCAATCCTAAAGCGGTAAAAACCTTAAATGCTGCGCTCTTGAAGCATTTTTACCATGTGAACGAATGGGATATTCCTGCATCCTATTTGTGCCCTCCAATTCCTGGTAGAGCAGATTATATACACTTCCTTGCAGATGTGCTAGCAGAATCCAACAAAGGAAAAGCACCTTCTAATATCATAGGTTTAGACATAGGCACAGGTTCAAACCTCATTTATCCGCTTTTGGGTCAGGCCGTTTACAATTGGAAATTTGTAGGAACAGAAACAGATGCAGTAGCCATACAAAATGCCCAAAAAATAATTGATGCCAATACTGCTGTCCAAGGCAAAATAGAATTGCGCAGGCAATACCAAAACACAGCTTATTTCAATGGAATTATTCAAGCAGATGAGCATTTTGATTTTACCATGTGTAATCCGCCCTTCCATGGGAGCGCCGAAGAGGCTATGGGAGCAGCTATTAGAAAAGTAAGTAACCTCAATAAAAAAGTGGTTCAAAAACCTGTTTTAAATTTTGGAGGAACCAACCAAGAACTCTGGTGCAAAGGCGGTGAAACCAATTTTATAAAAAACATGATGGACGAAAGTGTAAAATATGCCCGTGCATGTTTTTGGTTTACTACATTGGTCTCAAAAGGCAATACGCTAGATAGTTTAGGTGCAAAAATAAAAAGCCTACCCATTCAAGAAACCCGCTTAATTGAAATGAGCCAAGGGCAAAAGCAAAGCAGGTTTATTGCATGGACATTCCTCACCAAACCCGAGCAATCGCAATGGCGCGCTAAATTTTGGTCCTAGGTGATTTTTTTGAATTAATTTTCCTATT
Organism: Bacteroidota bacterium; assembly: GCA_947449515.1. Classification (GTDB taxonomy): domain Bacteria; phylum Bacteroidota; class Bacteroidia; order UKL13-3; family UKL13-3; genus B1. The sequence continues at coordinate 5,411 of CANFSD010000098.1, read as the reverse complement.
TTCGATTTGCCTAAAAAATTGCTGTAGCAGTTTTTGGTTCGAACCGAGGAAAAATGGCCAAACAAAATATTATAAAAAGTTTACCTGCATTAACGCACGAGCGTTCCCTCAAAACATTGGTTGAAAACAGAACGGTTTATAACCTCGAAAATTGCGAATTAAATCTTTTTGAAACCTACCAGCGCTCCGTTCAAGTGCCCTTAAAATTTAATGATTTAGTAGTTACCAGTATGCTGCGAGGCAAAAAGGTAATGCACCTTTTTGATGATCCTGCCTTTGATTACCTGCCAGGTGAATCTGTTATTATTCCTGCCAATGAGCTCATGCGCATTGATTTTCCGGAAGCTTCCAACGATAAACCTACCCAATGTCTTGCCCTGGCAATTGACAACCATAAAATTGTGAGTACGCTTGATTTATTGAACGATAAATACCCTAAAGCCGACAAAGAAAATTTATGGAAATTGGATGAATCTAATTACTTCTTTTACAACAATGAAGAATTGGCAAATACAATTAATAAACTGATTCAAATTTGCCAAAGTACCGATATGACCAAAGATGCCCTTGCTGATTTGGCATTGCAAGAATTGCTCATTAGAATTATTCAAACCCAAACACTCAAAGGAGTGGATATGGGCAAAGCACAAGACAAGAGTTCCTATTTAGCTGGAGTGGTAAAAATAATTCAACAGAACCTGTCTGAAAAATTGAATTTGAAAACCATTGCACAAAGCTCGGGTATAAGTACGGCCTCCATGTATAGAATGTTTAAAAGGGAGCTAGGCGTTAGTCCTGTTGAATTTATCATCTTAGAACGCATTAAATTGGCCAAACAGCTGCTAAACGACCAACACGTATACATTAAGAATGTTTCTTTTGAAGCGGGTTTCGACGATTGTAATTATTTTATTAGAACCTTCAAATACTATGAGGGCATGACGCCAAAGCAATACCAGCAATTAAAAAATCAAAACGCTGTTATTTAATCTTCCACAAAGCGCAATGGCGCTAAATTGTTTAGTTCCTCTTCTGTAAACAATGAAGAAACGGTCATAAATCTTAAACCCATGGGGATTTCCAACGAAAAACTAGAACCCCTTCCTGCACTAATATGGATCAATAGTTTGGTGAATTTCCAATATTCAAATTGGTCTTTGCTCATCCAAAATTCGCAGCCTTCAATTTCACCTAAACATACATCACTACTGCCTACTTTAAAATCACCTTTTTCAAAACACATGGGTTGCGAACCATCACAGCAGCCTCCACTTTGGTGAAACATAAGTTCGCCAAACTTCTCTTTAAGTTGTGCAATTACTGCTGCAGCTTCCGGACTTACCTCTACGCGTTTGATCATAATGTAAAAATAAAAAAAACCGGCAAGAATTAATCCTGCCGGTTTTAATTTTATAGGCTAAAAGAAACCTAATTTGTTTTTGTTGTAAGAAATAAGCATGTTTTTGGTTTGACGATAATGGTTTAACATCATCTTGTGTGTTTCTCTTCCAAACCCAGATTTCTTGTAGCCACCAAATGGTGCATGCGCAGGATAAGCATGGTAGCAATTTACCCAAACCCTACCTGCTTGAATAGCTCTTGGTACTTGGTATAATTCATGGGCATCACGTGTCCAAACACCAGCTCCTAAGCCGTACAAAGTATCATTGGCAATTTCAATGGCTTCTTCAGTAGTTTTAAATGTGGTAACACATACAACTGGTCCAAAGATTTCTTCTTGGAAAATGCGCATTTTGTTATGACCTTTAAACAAGGTTGGTTCAATATAATAGCCATTGGCTAAATCGCCTTCTAGTTTTTTAGCACCACCTCCGCATAAAACTTCGGCGCCTTCTTCAACACCTAATTTCAAATACGATTGAATTTTTTCATATTGGTCGTTTGAAGCTTGCGCACCCATCATAGTTGATGGATCTAATGGATTACCCATTTTTATTGCTTTGGTGCGTTCAATTACCCTGCTCATGAATTTATCATAAATGCTTTCATGAACCAAAATTCTACTAGGGCAGGTACAAACCTCACCTTGGTTTACTGCAAATAATACAGCACCCTCAATAGCTTTATCAAAAAACTCATCATCGGCATCTGCAACAGATGGGAAGAATATATTTGGCGATTTACCACCTAATTCCATGGTAACGGGAATTAAGTTTTCTGAAGCATATTGCATAATCAAACGACCTGTAGTGGTTTCACCAGTAAATGAAACTTTAGAGATACGTGGCGATTGTGCCAATGGTTTACCTGCTTCTGGACCAAATCCTGTTACAATATTTAATACACCTGGAGGTAAAATGTCTTTAATTAATTCCATTAAGCACATAATACTGGTTGGTGTTTGCTCAGCTGGTTTTACTACAGTACAGCAACCTGCTGCAAGAGCTGGAGCTATTTTCCATGTAGCCATTAATAATGGGAAGTTCCATGGAATAATTTGTCCTACTACACCAATTGGTTCAGACAACACAATACTTACGGTGGTATCATCTAATTCAGAAATGGTGCTTTCTTCTGCTCTAATAACACCAGCGAAATAACGAAAATGGTCAATACACAAAGGTAAATCTACATTAATTGTTTCGCGAATTGGCTTGCCATTATCAATAGTTTCAACTGCTGCTAAATACTGCAAATTGGCTTCCATTACATCTGCAATTTTATTTAAAATGCCAGAACGGTAAGTAACCGAAGTTTTACTCCAACTTGGAAATGCCTTGTGAGCGGCATCCAATGCCAGCTCAATGTCTTCTTTGGCAGAGCGTGCAGCTTTGGCAATCACTTTACCATCAATAGGACTTACGTTTTCAAAGTAAACTCCTCCTACAGGAGCTACAAACTCTCCACCGATAAAGTTATCGTAGTGTGGTTTAAAATTTGGTTTTTGGTTTGACATAATTTTGATTTTGATTTTTTGTTAAACAATTTTACTGCTAAATAAAAATCACCAATAGCACAATTCAATCAAATGATAGCATTTTTCAATCATTTGCTTTTTTTGCAATTTTTTCTGAGCCATTTGAAGCCTTTTATTAAATTAAATTAAAAATTAAATTAGGGCTATATGGAAGAAAATGAAAAAGCCCGTAACAAGGAAACTGGGCGACTAGGAGAAGATTTGGCTACGCAATTTTTAGCGCGTTCTGGCTATCAAATTATTGAAAGAAATTATGTAGCAGGGAAAGTTGAAATAGACTTAATCTGTAGGAAAGACAAGCTTTTGGTCTTTGTTGAAGTGAAGTCGAGATTCAATGCATTGGTACAACCAGAACACGCCGTAGACTTTGCAAAACAGAAAAACATGGCACGCGCTGCCAGCGTCTATTTATATAAAAATGCCATTGTAGATCCTATTCGTTTTGACATTATTGCCATCAATTTTTTTCATGGAAAAATTGATATTGCCCACTTCGAAGATGCATTTTATCCGGTTTTCTATAAATAATATTTGTGCAAAATTCTTTCCTTTGTGTAACAATAGAAAGGGCACAATATGGATATTGAAAAACAATTGGCTTTAGAACATTCCAAACCCAATACACTCCTCATTGTAAATTATATTGGTGAGGATAAAAAGAAATTCAAAGAGCTATTGGAGGTGTTTGCAAAAGGAGATATACGCCTTACCCAAAGGGCGGCTTGGCCGTTAAGCTATGTTTTAGAACAGCACCCCAATTTAGCTAAACACCATATACCTTTCCTTGTGCAATTATTAGACAAGCCACTTCATGTTGCCGTAAAAAGAAATGTACTTAGGCTATTGCAAACCATACCAATTCCAGAAAGTGAATTAGGCCCCCTGGCAGATAAATGTTTTCAATACCTGCGTGATAGGCACGAACCAATTGCCGTTAAAGCATTTGCCATGACTGTTCTCTACAAAATTTGTTTGTTGGAACCAGCACTTAAAAATGAAGTGATACCAACCATTGAAGATATGCTCCCTTTTGGCAGCGGAGGCGTTGTAGCCCGTGGCAAAAAAGTCCTAGCCCAATTAGCAAAAATTAAAGTGCAATAGCAGGTGTCTTAATAATTTCTTTAAACTCTCCAATAGTTCTCTCTTCAAATAAACAGCTGCAATTTTTTAATTATTATTGCTTCTATGAGAAAATTTCTTTTCAGTAAACCAGTTTGCTTTGTGTTTTTTGTTCTGCTAGTTGTTAATTATTCATTGCATGCTCAAAAGCCAATTTTATTAAAAACAGGTGTTGCAGATTCTGCTTTACTAGATTATAAAACCATTGGCGATACTTGTTTTTTTAAAGTGAAACAAGGTAACTTTTTTCAGCTTTGGAAAACAGATGGAACTACTGCTGGAACAGTGCTTGTGAAGGATTCTTTTGTGAGCGAAATTGGCAATTTTGTATCTATAAATAATACACTTTATTTCTTTGGTCCGAACCGATTTGGCAAACCTGCCTTATTTAAATCTAATGGTACAAAATTAGGTACGGTAGTGGTTCGAAACTTCTCTGCCGATTCATCTATTTTGTTAGGCTTAAGTGTAATAAACAATGTAGGCTATTTTAGTTATATGCATGGAAATCCTCATTACGAAGGCATTTGGAAAACCTATGGTGATTCTGCAGGAACCACTGAGATAAAAGCAGGTATTCTAGTAAAAAAAACATTTCAGAACAAAGCGTTTTTTAAAGTGGGAACCACCCCAATTATTTTTATGGTTAACAATCCCGGTAGCAGCTATGCTGCCATTTGGAAAACAGATGGCACGCTTGCAGGAACCATGAAATTAAAAGACAGTGCTTTTTTGTATAGCATTAGTAAAATTGGAGGATTGGTGCAAACCACAACTTGCACCATCTTTACTGATTATGCAGGAGCATCAAATTTATGGCGCAGTGATGGTACTGTTGCAGGCACCTATATTCTTCGCGGTGGGAGTATCAATAATTTAACATTGTACAACAACAATGCCTATTTTTTATCGGGTGCAATTTATAAAGCCTTGAACAAAACTGATGGCACTTCAACAGGTGCAGTACTTGGTTTAAGTAATGTGGGCAATAGTCTTGGCGTCTTGGGTACTAAATTGTTTTTGGGAGGAAAAGACAACAACGATTGGGAACCTTATGCCGGAGATGGAACACCTGCTAATACCAGTTTGTTAAGAGATATTCATTTGGGAGCAGATGCGGGTGGTTCAGATCCAAAATATTATACAGCATTAAATAATACGATGTTTTTTATTGCCAACGATAATTTGCATGGCGATCAAATATACCGCAGCAATGCCACTATTGCTGGAACTACACTGGCCTACGCCTTAGCAGATACCATTCCTGGTTTTAATACAAAAGGCTTAAGTGCAAGTGGTTCTTATCTCTTATTTGTTTCAAACAACAATGCATTGTATGTGTTGCGTCCTACAG
>CANFSD010000097.1 GCA_947449515.1 Bacteroidota bacterium | reverse complement strand
GATGGAGACTGCCTTTTTTCGATTTGCAGATAAAGACAATAACAAGCAAGTTTTTGCCAATGCATTGGTTTCGGTTTTAGGTGTTTCAGGAATTTTTGCGGTTCTGTTTATTGGATTTGGGCAACAAATTGCCAATTTGATAGGATATGGCGACCATCCCGAGTATTTATATTATTGCGTTGGTATTTTGTTTTTTGACAGTATTTGTGCTATACCATTTGCATTGTTGCGTCAGCAAGGAAGGCCAATTCGCTTTGCCGTATTTAAGAACATCAATATCTTTTGCAATATCCTATTAAACCTTTATTTTTTATTATTGGCTCCTTATTGGCATCAAAAGCATGGGTTTATTTTACCGTTTTATAAGCCAGGTTTAGGGATTGAGAGCATCTTTATGGCAAATTTATTTGCGAGTGTACTCACCAGTATTTTGCTTACCAAAGAGCTAATGGGGATTACCTTTGGCTTCCAATATGCGCAATGGAAAACCATGATGAAGTATGCCATTCCAATGATTTGGGTGGGTTTGGCAGGCATGGTTAATGAAACATTAAGTAGGGCAATGCTTCGTTATATTTGGCCCGACCCAGAGCAAGCAAAAGCGATGAACGGCGTATTTGGGGCCAATTATAAATTATCTATCATCATTACCCTTTTTATTCAAGCCTATAAATTTGCTGCTGAGCCGTTCTTCTTTAACCATTCAAAAACTACAGAGAAACGTGATTTATATGCTACAGTAATGAATTATTTCATTTGGATTTGTTTGTTCGTATTTCTATTGGTAATGCTCTTCCTTCATTATTTCAAATATTTTATTGGAGAAAGATTTTTTGAAGGACTTGCTGTTGTGCCCGTTCTTTTATTTGCCAATATTTTTCTTGGTATTTATTACAATGTTTCTATTTGGTATAAATTGTCGGATCAAACCAATAAGGGCGCCATTATCTCATTAATTGGAGCAATATTAACCATAGGTTTGAATCTTGCCTTTATTCCTTCTTATGGTTATGTTGGTTGCGCCTGGGCAACATTCATTTGTTATTTTTCTATGATGGTTATTGGCTATTTATGGGGTCAAAAATATTATCCTATTCCTTATAATTTGGGTCGAGCCGGACTGTATTTAGCGGTTACTTTGTTGTTTTATGGATTGGCCTTGTTTTCTGAAAATTGGATGGAAGCCAATACCCTACTGAGTAATTTTTTTAGAGTTGCGATGCTGGCATCCTTTATTTTCTTAGGTTATTTACTTGAACGGAAAAAGATTTTAATGGTAAAATCATGATAGCTATTAAGGTTATAAATACAAGCAATAATAATTTGCCAAACTACCAAACCGAGCATGCTGCTGGAATGGATATCATGGCATTTATTGCCGAACCAATTTTGTTACATCCAGGAGCGCGCATTTTGGTGCCAAGTGGTTTGTTTCTTGAAATTCCTGTAGGATATGAAATTCAAATTAGACCCCGCAGTGGCTTGGCCTTTAAACATGGTATAACGGTATTAAACAGTCCGGGTACCATAGATGCTGATTACCGTGGCGAAATTAAGGTTTTGTTAATTAATCATGGTGCCGAGGCCTTTGAAATAAAATCTGGCGAACGCATTGCCCAAATGATTTTAGCCAAACACGAAGTGATTAATTGGGTGCCCACAGAGGAATTAACAGAAACCAATAGAGGCAAGGGCGGCTATGGCAGCACTGGCAAGTAGTTTCTTGTCCATCAATGTTTTGAAAATTTCATCCATTATATTAGGTTGCGGCCTTATTTAGAATTAAAATTACCCCAATAAACAGATAAAATGAAAATTATAGTTCCAATGGCAGGTATGGGCAAAAGAATGCGCCCACACACTTTAACGGTTCCTAAACCACTTATTCCCGTTGCTGGCAAACCAATTGTTCAAAAAATAATAGAAGATTTAGCCAAGGTTTGTGGAACTGGAATTGAGGAAGTGGCCTTTATTATTGGTCCAAGTTTTGGAGCTGCCGTAGAAAAGGAATTGGTAGCGGTTGCTAATAAATTAGGGGCAAAAGGGAGTATTTATTACCAGCATGAACCTTTGGGAACTGCCCATGCAATTATGTGTGCCAAAGAAAGTTTGGATGGCAATTGCTTGGTAGTTTTTGCTGATACATTGTTTAAGGCAGATTTCACCCTTGATAGAAATAAAGATGGTATTATTTGGGTGCAAAAAGTTGATGATCCAAGACCATTTGGTGTGGTAAAAGTAAATGATGAAAATACCATTACTGATTTTATTGAAAAGCCACAACATTTTGTTTCAGACTTGGCCATTATTGGTATTTATTACTTTAAGGATGGTGTAAATCTAAGAAGCGAGTTGCAATATTTGCTAGACAATGATATCCGTGAGAAGGGTGAATATCAATTGACAAACGCCCTGGAAAATATGAAGCAAAAAGGCTTAAAATTTGAACCAGGTCAGGTTACAGAATGGTTAGATTGTGGCAACAAAAATTCAACTGTATATACCAATTCAAGGATTTTGCATTTTATGCATGAAGCCAATGAAAAAATGGTGGATGATTCTGTTGTATTAGAAAATGCAATAGTAATTCAGCCTTCATTAATTGGGAAAAACGTTGTCTTGAAAAATTGCATTATTGGTCCAAATGCCTCAATTGGCGAGGCTTGCACAATAGAGCAATCTGTTGTTTCTAATTGTATGGTGCAAAACAATACTACTATTCAAAAAGCGGTTGTTGATAATGCCATGATAGGAAGTTTTGTTCATTATGTGGGCGAGGCCAAAGACTTGAGTATTGGAGATTACACTACTGTTATTTAATTCCATTTTTTAAATTCATAAATAAATTTCCTTTTATAATTCTATGGAGGAAATTTCGTTAAAACCAATGATGAAGAAATATTACGCATTCGTTTTTTTCGCATTTATTTGGTTGTTTCCTGCACTTGTTACTGCTCAAAAAAGCAAAAGTAGTTTAACAGAACAACAGCGCTTGGAGTTTGATAAACGCTTCTTTTCAGGAATGAAAGAGAAGATGATCAAAAATTATGAGGACGCTGCCTCTGAATTTAAAATGGCCATTTTAATTGATCCGGGCAATGCCAATGTTCATTTTCAATTGGCATCAGTATTATTACCTCAAAAGAAAAATGAAGAGGCAATATTAGAGGCGGAGCGTGCATTTAATTTGGATCCTTCCAACGAATGGTATAGCAAATTGCTAATAGAATTATATAAAAAGGACAAGCAATTTGATGCAGGGATATCGGTTTGTGAATTGGCCTATAAGACTACAAAGAATGCCCATTATTTGTATGAGTTGAGTGGTTTATATGTTTTACTTGGCAAAACTTCAAAGGCAATTCAGGCATTGGATGCGTTGGAGAAAAGTGCGGGAGTAAACGAAGAATTAAGTAGGCAAAAGGAAGACCTTTATCTGGCCAAAAATGATATCAAAGGGGCCATTAAAGAAATTAAAAAACTAAGTGATACCTATCCAGATCAATTACAGTACAAGGGCTTATTGGCTGATTTGTATATGCGAAGCCATCAAATTGACAAGGGTTTAGAAATTTATAAAAGGATACAACAAAAAGATTCATTCAATGGATTTGCAGCTTTTTCTTTGGCCGATTTTTACCAACAAACACGCGATACAAATTTGTATTTTCAACAACTTTGTATTGGCATGAAATCTTCATTGCCACCCAAAATAAAACGCCAAGTATTGGCCGAAATAATTCCAAGCAATGATTTTGGAATTTGGCACAGAGAAAAATGTAAGCAGTTGGTTTCATTGTTTGAAATTACAAATCCAAGTGAGCCCGAGCCCTATTTGTTTAAAGGCGATATGGCCCTTCAAGACAGAAAATTTGAAGATGCGCGAAGGCAATACTTGCTATCAAATGATAAGTCAACTGCATTATTAACTTGGGAGCAAATAATGTTCTGCGATCAACAATTGCAGGATTATGAGTTAATGCGAAATGATGCTGCAAAAATGATGGAGAACTTTCCAGACGCCCCTTCTGGCTATTTGTATCACAGTATAGCTTGTCGCCAATTAAAGGAATTTGAGCTTGCTTTTCAATCTGCGAAAGAAGGTGTGAACCATGCCACCAATGAAGAAATATTGGTTCAAATGCTTCAAAATTTGGGAGACATGGCGCATTATGCCAAACATTTTGCGTTGTCTGATTCAGCCTTTGAAGCCGCAATTGCCATTGAACCCAATAGTTCTTTGGCATTAAATAACTATGCCTATTTTTTATCGTTAAGAAATATTGATTTAGACAAAGCAGAAAGTATGAGCAAGCGTTCCATTGAAATTGATCCATACAATGCGTCTAATTTAGATACCTATGGTTGGATATTGTTTCAGAAAAGAAAATTTAAGGAAGCACAAATACAAATTCAAAAATCGCTTGATCTGGCTCCAAATAATGCAGAGGTGTTGCAACATTTAGGAGATGTGTTTTTTGAATTGGGCGAGGTTCAAAAAGCAATGGATACTTGGAATAAAGCCTTGGTTTTGGGAGGAGATGTGGATGCTTTAAATTACAGAATTATAAACAACAAATTGCCTTTACTTAAATGATAAATAAAATATATTATTCTTTCTTCTGTTCATTATTGGCTATGGTTTTATTAGGGACTACCTCTTGTAAAACAAAAAAAGCAGTGCAAATTACCCAACCCGAAACAGTAAAAGGTGACCAAGATGCTGTAGCAATTGATAATTCTTATTTTTTTAATAATGTGATTGCCAACAAAAGCAATTTTGAGCAATTTTCCTTTAATGCCGAAGCCGATTTCAAGGACAATAAACAGAGTGCAACGATCAATATTGAGGTAATGGTTAAAAAGGGACAATATGTTTTTTTAAGTGCCAAAGCTTTAGGTTTTGTAAATGTTGCCAGAATAATGGTGCAAACAGATTCTATCCGCATTTTGGATTTAATTAATAGGCGCTATGTTTCTGCTTCTTATGCCTATATGAAACAATTTACCAATGCAGCAATTGGTTTCGAACAGATTCAAAATTTGGCAATGGGCAATGCTATTTTTGATCCCAAAGCAGGAGTTACCCAAATAGATTCTTTGGGTGAGTTTTTGGTTTTATTGCTTGATATGGGTAAAACTAAGCAAAAAGCAAGCTACAGTAAGGACTTAAAAACACAAAGTGTACTTTTAACTGAACAAGGCAAATCCACCGAAATGCAAGTCAGCTTTAGGGATAGGCGATCTATTGATGGTTATAGTTATCCATATAGTATTTTAATCAACATTCAGGGAGAAAAAAATATGGAATGCCAATTTTCTATTAGCAACTTCGCAACAAGTTTAAAAAAGGAGCCCCAATTTGTTGTACCTAAATCGTATAAAGTTCAAGTATTTTAGTTTACTCGCCCTCATCTTTATTTTGGGCTTTTCTGCTCATGGGCAAAACGTTGCCAGTAAGAGAAAAGAGTTAGAACAAAAACGTAAAGAATTACAAATTCAAATTCAGCAGAACAAGCGTTTGCTGCAAAATGCCAAAGCACAGGAGCACAACTCTATGGTTGAGTTGCAAGCTATAGGTAAACAAATTATTACCAGGGAGCAATTAATCGACCATGTTTCTCAAGAAACTTTTGAGTTGAGTATTGAAATTAGCAATCAACAAAAGGTAATAGAAACTTTACGTAATGATATTTTAGAATTAAAGAAAGACTATGGCGATTATATTGCAGCAGCCTACAAGCGAAGAAATGCAAATGCTGCTTTCTACTTTGTTTTCGATGCAAAAAATTTGAACCAAGCTTTTAAGAGGTTGAAATACCTTAATTCTTATGGTAATTACAGGCAACAACAGGCTCAATTAATTTTGAACACGCAAAAGCAAATGATAAGAGCTTTGCAAGAATTGATGGTGATTAAACAGGAAAAAACGGGTCTCATTCAATTAAAGGAAAGTGAAAAAAAGGAGTTAATAGAAGACAAGAAAGAGGAAAGTGTTGTGCTAAATAAAGTTCAACAAAAAGTAAAAAATCTCAACCAAGTTATTGCCGAACAAGAGAAGGCTGCTCGAAAATTAAACCAATCGATTAATAATTTAATTAGCCAAGAAATAGAAGCGGCTCGCAAGGCTGAGGAAAAGAAGCGTGCATTGGATGCAAAAAATGGTGGTAAGCCTATTGCGCCTAAAACAAATAATAGTTATTTATCGGAAATAGATTTGAAATTAAGTGGTGATTTTGCCAATAACAAGGGCAAACTTCCTTGGCCTGTAGTTGGAAATGTTACCCAAACCTTTGGCGAACATGCGCATCCAACTTTAAGAGGAGTTACAACAACCAATAATGGAATTGATATAACCACTGCTCCAAACGCCCCTGTTAAAGTGGTGTTTAAAGGAACTGTTAAAGCAATTTTTCCAATTCCAGGTTTAGATAGAGTTGTATTGGTTAACCATGGCGAGTATTTTACTGTTTATGCTCGCTTGGCAACAGTAAACGTTAAAATTGGTCAGGCTGTTGATAGAAATGATATACTTGGGGAAGTAGCCACCAATGAAGAAGATGGCAGCAGTAAATTGCATTTCGAAATTTGGAAACAAAGGGTTTTCCAAAATCCAGCCCCATGGCTAAAAATCCG
>CANFSD010000096.1 GCA_947449515.1 Bacteroidota bacterium | reverse complement strand
TTTTGGGCCGCAATGGCCGCAGCTATATCCATCCAATGCAATAACCTTCCTCCCATTAAATTTTGAAGGGTATTGGTATCATTGGGCAATATCATTTCATTCATGATGGTGCGTGAATGAGATGGGTTTCTAATAATTTTTGAATCGTTCATCTTTATGGTTTTAGGGTGCACAAAGATAAACAGTAAGTAGAAATTATGTTCAAGTAAAAGAAAATGAAATAAAAGGGCCCGGTTCAAGTAAATGAACCAGGCCCAGTTTGCAAATATTTGAGAAAAATAACCTAGCGGTTCTCGATGATTTTTTTCACAGCTGTTTTACCATCAACTGTAAGCTTTACAAAATATACACCAGGAGCGAAGCCTTGGGCTTTGGCACCAAATGTATACTCATAATTTCCGGCCAACAAAGTGGTGTTTTCAATTAATTGAACACGTTCACCTAGTATATTATATACTTCCAAAATAACTGAGGACTGGCGGTTCAACCCAACATTAATTTTTGTAAAATCTGTGAAAGGATTTGGTGCAATAGAGAAGGAAGCTTGTCCCATAAATTCAACAATTCCTGTAGGTATAAAGTAAATAGTATCCGACATTACCGACTCGCAACCTGTGGCATTTTTAACCTTTACCGAATATGCTCCTTTTAATGTGGCACCGTAATTTTGTGTTGTTGCACCAGAAATAACATTGCCATTATAATACCATTGGTAACTATTGGCGGCGCTTGAAGTTAAATCCGCACCAATTTTGTTGATAGTTGGCTTAAAAGGAGCAGCTACACTGTTTGCTGAAATAGCATTTGAGGTAGCATTACAAGTGTATTGATTGCTTACTACCACTGAGTAACTTCCACTCACCTTAGCGGTGTAACTTGCACTAGTAGCTGCACTTAAATTCACACCGTCTTTCAACCATTGGTATGTTAAACCCGAACCGGTATTCGCATTAATTACAATGCTATCTCCTACACAGAAATCAGTTTTGGCACTTGTAATTTGCGCAGTTTGGTTGTAACAAATTCCTTTGGTAATTACAGCAAATGAATAAGTTGCTTCATCCAAATCATTATTGTTAATTGTAATAGTAGCAATTCTATTACCTAAAGCACTAGGAACTACTTTAACAATTACATTCAATGTATTGTTTCCAGTTACAATGGCAGGGAAGCTGGCAGGCGAAACTACTTTGTAATCTGATGCATTTAATCCAGAGATGTTTATAGAACTAATAATTAAATTACTAGTTCCAGAATTTTCAATTGAAAAGTTTTTAGAGAAGGCATTGGCAACGCTTACATCTCCAAAATCTGTACCTGAGGCAATGCTTAGAGTTGTAGATCCAAAAGCAATGTTGTTTCCATTTCCTTTTACATTAATTTCAGGACCTGAATTGTAGGTTTCAGGATTGTATAAGGTTAAGATTTGTCCACCTTCAACTACTTCACCGCTTATTGGGAAATGCGCTTGATCTACCAAAATAAACATACCCGGACCTAAAATACTTTGCATATCTATAATTCCAGAAGACTCTTCATCTTGTGTAAGGTAATTGGCACCTGTAGCTAAAAAACGAGTTGAATCATGCGTAGCAATTAACTTCAATTGGTCTGTTGCCAAAGTATATTGCCATACTTTACCTATGTGAACATTATTTCCAACATCTTCTTGTAGAAGAACATGACCATAATTATCAAAACACATATTGTCTAACATTTTCTGACCTTCGGTACCATCTAAAACCGCAGTAATTATTCCACCCAATTCAGGATTTTTGATGTCTGTGAAATGTAATTTCCATAAACGACTAGGAGCAGTTACTGCATTTGTAGTATTGAAGTAAAAATCACTTGGGTTAGAAGGATCCCATGATCCATCTTCTGGACGTAAGAAGTTAGTAATGCCCAGCGCATTGCTTCTGGTATTAATACTAGCACCACTTGAATCTCTAACCACACCTAAATCTACTAAGGTAAAAGTAGTATTTGCAGCAGGAATACTTGCACTTGTTTCATTTGCCAAACCAGCAACAGAAACACCAAATAACTTGCCATTATTTAAACCTGCTTTGTCTATTTCTGTACCTGTATTTGTTTTGGTTCCAATATACATGTATACCTGTCCAGGTGTTGAATCATCTGTACCTGCAACAATTGTTTTATCCATAGGAGTTGGATTGGCAATAGCATTTTCCCAAGAGAATTTGCCCAGTGCAGGTAATTCATAAGTTGTACCAGCATTTACACCGGTAGCAATATGACCAAAGGCCCTGCCTTCATTACCAGACTCTTCACCATTCATAAATATTCTTTCTTGAGTACCTAAACCAGTTGCTGCATTAAAGTAAGCAGTAATTGCAGGCAAATCTGCCGAACAGAAACGGTTGAAGGCAGCACTAACTGAAGGATTGGCAGCGTTATAGGTTGTATATCCTGTTCCATTCCAAAGTTTCACATTCTGAATTAAATCTGCACCACTTAAAACATTTAAAGTAGTTTTATTAATAATCCATTTTGAAACCAAAGAACCTTTTGAACCATGGGCACGAATACCACCAACAGTGTTTCCAAATTCATGGTTAACTAATAAGGTAAAAGTACCATTTCCATTGTCGTAAGCACCGGTACCATCTGGTGTACCAGGCATTTTGTACGAACCAATTTGATCACCAGCACTAAGAATTGATTTGGTAATAACACCACTAGCCGCAGGAATAATATAAGGCGATTGAGAGCTTGTTGCACTTGCATTAGGAACAATTACACCTTCCAAACGCGCATTCAATAATTGAATTCTTTGGTCGCCTTTTAATGTGGTATCTCTAATAGCATAAGCATTTGTAGCATATTTTGTACCCATGTATTCTGCAAATGCATCTTGCTCTTTTCCAATGGCAGCAAATGTTGCAATACCAGGAACCTTAATGGCAGTATCTAAATTTGCTCTGTAATTTATATTAGAAGGAAAAGGATAATTATCTCCACCCAATGGCGAACCAACTGCAATAGGATTTGCTAAAAAATCTAAAGTTACAATTTTAAAAGTTCTAGAAGTATCTCCCATTAATTTACCAGCAGCAACCAATGTATCAATTTTGTTACCAAGTGAATCAATAATTACCAAAGACTGAATTTTACTTCCTACAGCTTTGGTGGTATCATAACTAAATGATACCCCACCTACTTGTGGGAACTGACCTGGTGTAGCAGCAGGATTAGTAGCAGCAATACCATGTTCAAGTAATCTTTTTAAACCTGCTGCATTGGCTCTTACAATAACTAAACCATTGTTGAAACGCAATGAATTTTCAATATCCAATTGTGAAATATCACCACTTAATTTTCCTGCCGAAGGATTGGCTAAGGTCTTTTCTAAAATTGTGGTCGAACCAACCGCGTTAATGTTACCGATAGCAGATCTTATACCCCCTCCATTTTTAATTGACACCCTAACTTGGTTATCAACCTGACGGGCATACCATAAATTTGCATCAGCAGAAAGGTTGCCAAAATTTGTTTCTTCTGTTCTTACAAAATTTCTTCTGCCTTCAAGGAATACATTTGTTTTACCAAATTTATTTCCGTCTTTGTTATTAATTACTGAAGCAATTGCTGTAGTTAAGGTTCTTACGGTAGCACCTTTAGTACCAGTAGCAAAAGCAGCGGCGTAATTACCCCATAAACTGGCAACCATTGCAGTATCTGCTGCGTAAGCACCATTTATGTTTGAATCTAATAAGTTAGGTAATAATTTACCCAATGAATCAAAATCACATACAAACCTACCAAGGTATTTCCATTCACTTGTAGTATTTAAAATAGCCAATGGATCATTATCATTGTTTAAGGTTAAAATTGGATATTTATCTGCAACTGGAATACCTGGTCTAATTCTATCATTACCATCGGCACACAATGCGTGAGAACCTCCGGCAATAATAATATCTACACCTTTTAATAATGGGGCTAAGGCCTTTTCATTTGCTAATTGTTGAAGATGACTCATCACAATTATTTTATTTATTCCTTTTGCACGTAATGAATCAATTGCTGGCTGTAAAACTGCCGCTAATGCTGGCATATTATCTGAAGGGCCACTCAAAACTGTTGTTGCACCTGGTGATGAAATAGAAGCCAACAATTGTGTGGTTGCCCCAACAATACCTACTCTGTCGCCATTCAATTCTATAACTGCAGAAGGTGCAATACCTTTTTTCTGACTGTTTGCAGTAATGCTTGGAGATGTTTTAAAACTATCTACCGACAAACCTGGCGCAGCAACTAAATAACTTAAATTAATGTCATTTGAAAAATTCAAATTGGCACTTAAATATGGAAACTGTGCACCTATCCAACGCTTATCAGCACCATTACTTCTAATATCAACACCTATCATACTATTAACCTCAGGTGTTCCTAAATCAAATTCATGGTTACCAAAAGCAGAACCTTGAAATCCCATAATATTCATCATGGCAACATCTGTTCTACCAATAGCAGCTCTTAAACCAGAGGTGGTTCCAGCATAATAGGCTCCGGCGGTAGCACGTAAAGGCGTTTGCATGCTAATGTCTTCGCCTGCAGATAAAAACGGACCAGGAATATTACAATCTCCAGAAGCCAAACGCACTGTATTCAAATATGTGTTTTCTAAAGTATCTAATACAGCAGCAAAATTTGGCGCATCAATTGGTGCATCAATGCCAGACTCCATATCAGAAGAATGTAAAACTTGTAATTGAAATGCACTGCGAGAATTTATTTGGTACATAGAAACCGTTCCACTTACTTCGTTAGAAAGCAAGATCATGTCTTTTCCATTTGGGCTTTCATTGCGTGGTATAAATACAATTCCTTCTGGACCTAAATCACCAACCGTACTTAAATTAGCTTGGCCAGGTGTTACTCCAAAATTTCTTGTATTAATATATTGTACAAAATATGGACTATTAGGATTGGTAATATTATAAATAATTATACCCCCAATTCTTTCCAATCCAATGAAAGCATAAGTACTGTCAAGAATTTTTCCAATAGTTACAGACTCCGGCTCAGGGCCTTTATTGTCACTTCTATCGTCTAATGCGTTGGTGGTATGACTTGTATTAAAATTACTTGGAAAAGCTAACAAAGTTTTTTGTTCAAATTCATCTTTACTATCCCAAACCATCGTACCATTGCTGGCATTCCAAATTGAAAATGAACGCGCACCAAAAACAAAAATACTATCAAATTTACCATCGCCATTAAAATCTCCATAACGATTGGTAACTGTTAAACGACCCAAAGCAGCATTTGCTTTTAAGGCTGTTACATTTGCTACACCTCCAAACTTTACTGTATCTAATACATAAGCTGCTGCACCTACTCTCACTTCTTCTACGTTAGCTGCTCCCCAATCTGCACGTGCATCGCCTTCGTTGGCTGTAACAAAATAGGTTTGTGAACCAACTTTATAACTCGAAATTCCATCGGGCATATACATTCCAAATACAGGCCATGTAGCAATATTTGCAACTGCTCCATTGTCTGATGGATCTAAACCATTACCCGCTAAACTATGGTTTTTAAAACCTAATGGCAGTAAAGAGGTAATAGTACCCGTATTGATATTTAATACGGCAACACAATTGTTCTCCTGACAAGTAACCCAAGCAGTTGAATTGTCGTCTGATATAGTAATATATTCTGGCTCTAAATCTTCTGCTACAGTTGAATAACGTAAAAAGGTACCACCTGTAGTTTGAATTCTTCCGTATATACGAATTTTAGGATCAATAACTGTTGGTGAATTAAAGGATGTAAATCCTGCAGTTTGAACATTAGCTTGCGTTAAACTAGCCGCACCCAATGTTAAATCAATAATTGAAACAGAACCTTCTGGATCAATAGTGTAACCTACATTAGGCTCACCTTCGTTGGCAACTAATAATTTTTTTCCGTTTGGTGTAAAAACTACATTATCTGCATTTGCACCAGCCTTAACACTGCTAATGAAGCTACCATTGGCATCCATAAATACAATATTACTTGCATTGGTTTTGCCATTTGAATCAATTACAGCAAGGGCAAATAAACCTTTTTTGTTACATGCTACCGATGTAACATCTATTCCATAAGGTTTAATAGAAATGGTGTTCACCAAAATTGGATTGCTAGGATTAGCAATATTTACAATTTTTACAGAACTGTCTGGACCATTAATTACAAACATTCTTTTAGATAATGGATCGTAAGCCGATATTTCGGCAACGCCTCCATTCGAATTGTATGTTCCAATTGAATAACGCCCTATGAGTTGGGCATTAATTTGGGCGTCACTTTTGAAGTGCAGAAACAAACAAAAGAATACCAAAAGAATTTTAATAAAAGGAAATTTTTTCATGGTAATTTTACTTTACCCTTCAAAATTGCCCTTCGTGTGTTTCTAAATTATTAGCACAATATCAACTAAAAGTTAGAATGGAAATAATTTAAAAAACATGACAAAAAAATAATGTAAAAAAACAATTCCTGACAAAAATTTAATACGTAATTAACCTTAAGTTAATCCCAACACTCCATCATGAGCAAAGCTCCTGTTTGGTAGCTAATTTTTACCGTGCCATCTGCGGCAGCCTCATTGCTACTGCCGGTTCTAAGACCCAATTCGAGGCTTTCATTCTGCATATTGTATTTTAAGCCTTCT
>CANFSD010000095.1 GCA_947449515.1 Bacteroidota bacterium | reverse complement strand
TACAATAGGAATCGGGGTGTAGCGTAGCCTGGTATCGCGCCACATTTGGGATGTGGAGGTCGTAGGTTCGAATCCTGCCACCCCGACGAAAAAAAAGCTCAACAGTAATGTTGGGCTTTTTTTGTGGGTGTATTTTTAGACCTTAATTCTAAAGCAACTCTAAACTATTAAAAATAAAGATGGCAAGGTGGTTTAAATTATTCAACAGATTTTAATTATTGGGATATCATCAATTTTTTAGTTGACAGCAAATTATTGTTTTGGTCGTAAATAGCTAAAAAATATAATCCTGCCTTCAAATCCAAATTAACAGGGATTTCTTGTTTTCCGCTTTGTAGGCGATAATTATTCATCCATACTTTTTGGCCTAAAGCATTTCTAATTTCAAATTTTGCATCTATATCTTCATATAGATTTAAACCAACACTAAACTTACCTTCAGTAGGATTTGGAAAAATATAAATATTGCTATGGAGACCCAATTCTTCAACACCAGTATTTCCAATATTTACTTGAATTGCAGCAGTATCAATGCATCCCTCTGAATTAAACAACTCTACTTTAATAAAACCTTTTCCATTACTAATCCATTGAACCGTGGCCACATTTGTGCCTTGCCCTGCCGCAACAATACCGTTCTGAACAATCCAATTATAAGTATGATTTACCTGCTGCGCAACTGTGTAAACATAGGGCGTAGAAATAAGTAAGGTGTTGGTTGGGCCCAATAATACTCCCGCAGTTGGATTAGATTTAACAATGACATTTTTTGTTGTACTGTCTTTACAACCATTATTGGAAACACTTAATAACTTGACAGAATGGCTGCCAACTGTTGTATAGCTTTGGGTTGTATTTTTCAAATTAGATGTTTGTCCATTATCAAAGCTCCAATAGCTGTTTACAAATCCGCTATCAATTTGGGTGCTATCTGCAAATTTGAAAATATTGCCAATAAGGCAGAGCGAAGTATCTAATGTAGAAATGCGCGAATGTGGTAGCGGAGCGTTGTAAATTATGACACCATTATTATTTGGTTGATGCCAGCAACCAGTACTGTCATAAATATCAACAAAATATTGCCCCATCGCATAAACAGATTGAATTTTATTGTTTCCTATTCCAATTGAACCCCAGATAGATGCTTTTTTCCAATCACAAGTTATTCCAGCAGTAGGAATTTCTAAATTTATGGTATCATTAACACATAACCCTCTTTTGGGGTAAAAAATTTCTATTGAAGGTAGAAGTCTAATTAATACAAAAACACTATCATAAATAACATAACTTCCAACACGATTGACACACCTAATCATGCAAGATTTTGAGGGATTTACACCGATTTCATATGAAGATCCAAAAACAATTATTTTAAGAGTTGAATCACTTGTGGACCAATTAGCTTGACTTGGGTTAATAGCCACTGAATAACGCAATGGATTTCCAGCACATATAGCTGTATCTTTTTGACGAATTCCCATAAAAAGTAAATTTGTGGAATCAAAACTGTTACACCCAAAAATATTTGAAACTTTTATTTTATACTTCGAACTTGATTTCACCCAAATGCTCTGCAGCGTATCCCCTGTACTCCATAAATAATTAGCATATCCACTCCCAGCATTCAATAAAAAACTATCTTTTTTTATTGCCAATGTTGTATCTGTAAGTGTATTTATAAAGGGCAAACCGTTAACTGTAATTTTCAAACTATCAATTAAAACAAAACTCCCATAACGTTCAATGCATCGATAGGTTGTATTTGATATGGGAGACACTAAAATTGAGCTTGTTGTATCATTGGTATTCCATAAATATTTATATCCTAATCCCTGATTAGAAATTGAAATACTTTTACTCACTCCATTGCAAAGCGAAGTATCTTTTTCATTTATCCCATTAACAAAAGCAACGTGTAAAGAATCAATACCACAATGACCAAGTGTATCGAAAAAGGTTAGATAGTATTTTTTATTTGGTAATTTAGAAAATAAATAATTGTAGGAAGTATCGCCATTATCCCAAAAATAACTAAAAGAATGGTTGTATGAATTACTTGAAAGACTAACTCTAGAAGTTTTGTATCCTATTAGCGTATCCGGCATACCAATAGTTAAAATCGGATTATTGCATACCATTGATTTCGGCAGCAAAACAACACTATCTAAAGCAACATTACTTCCTACTCCTTTGGTATCATAATAGAATCTAACAAACCTTGAATTGATAGATGGATAATCTATGTACCTTGTAAAGGCAGTATTCATTGAAGAAAACCCTCTCAATACATACCAATTTATTGAGTCAACTGATTCTTGAACTAAAAATTGTCCTGTAAATGCAGTGGTCACTCCTGTTCCTTTTAACCAATAACTTAATTGCCCAGGTCTTCCTATAAAACTAATTGTAATAAATTCACCTGTGGCATCTAATCTGGCAGACACATTATCTCCACCAACTGATAATGTATATGTTAATGCCCCATTTGTCCCTAAACCTGTTATCCATCCATTGGGTGGAGTATTAATTGAAGGCGAAGAAAAATTCCAAAAAGTTGGAAGAATGGCTTGCGCATTAGAATTAATAGAAATTAAAACAAATACGATTAATTTAATAAGTTGTTTTTTCATTTACAAAAATAAAATAAAAAAGAGAACAAACCCTACCCCTTCATAAACCTATCCAATTGCGTTATTTGTTCTGGTTTCATTTCTTGGCGTAGAATGGCCTCATATTCCATGATAAAATAGTTTAACTGACCACGTTTCATTTCTAAGGTATTGATGAGTTTGCGACGTGCTTCATAATAACGAATACTGCGTACCACATAATAGGATGTAAAAACCAGCCACGCAACTAAATAATAGGGAAGATATATTATAGTGGCAAATTCAATAGAAGGAAATAAAAGAGATAAAACACCAATAATTATTAAAATAATGATGGCAAAAATGATTAATCCTGTGAAAAATGTTGGTCCAAAATTATGCTTGCGTAGGTCTTGTGCAATATAATTCATTTCATATTTACTGCGCATTTCTTCATCCAGTTCTAGCAAATTTGCGTGCATGCGCAACCATTCTTTGAGGAGTATTTCATTTTGGCTCATGAATTAAATATTTATTTTAAAAATTTAAGGCTATGCCTTAGTTCATTTTTTATATAAAAGGTCAACACGGATTGTAAAAAAAAATTAATTTTGTTTCAATGCCCTTGCTACAAATTAAAAACAAGTACACCTTTATTTTAACTAAGGCTTTAATTTTCATTGCCTTAAGCGCAATTTGGAGCTGCCAAGAAAATAATAAATCAGCGAAAAAAAATACGCGATCAGCCTTTCAGGATATTTTAATTCAAAGTGATTCTTGTCTACATGCAATTGCCAAAAGACAATCACTTCAAAATCTATTTGAAGGAGGTTACAGTGAAATGGCTTTTAAAATTGTAGCAGATTCATTATCGCAAATGAGCAATGTAAGGCGTGTAAACTGTGCCAGACTTTATATAGATTATGGCCATTTTGAAAAAGCGCTTCAACTCATTGAACAAATAAATGATACGCAGGTAAATTTTGAAATACTCAACATCAAAATGCTGGCGGCATTAAACAAGCAAGACACTGCCTTATCTGGAAGAATTCGTAAGGCAATGGCATTGGCCTATATTAAATCGCCAAGTATCGAAAACCGCTTTAATTATTTAGCAATATCTGCCTACCATTTCCATAATTGCAAAAAGTATGCTAAGGCCATAAAATGCAACCTTTTTTTACTTACCCTTGTAAAAGGAACAGCTTACCAAGAGCAATTTGAGAGAAAAATATACAGACGAATTGGGAATAGTTACAATGACCTAGTAAGGGAAAAAATTCCATTTCATGAGGGTAGAGAAATTTGTTTTAAAAAAACGCTGTATTACTATGCCAAGGAAAAAGAAATATTAGATCAACAAAGAAACAGCAATGAGGTAAGAAAAGGATTGAACCTGATAACAACTGCCATGGTATTGAATGAAGATGGCAAAACTAAAATAATACCATACTATATTAAGGCTTTAGAGCATTTAATCCAATACAACACCAAAGATTTTATTCTGAGCAGGAACAATATTTACACCAGCATTGCCATTACGCAAATGGCCGGTGTGGGTATAAGAAGAAAAAACGAATTAAGCACTGCAGTAATTGATAGTTTAATAAATTTAAACCAGCATCTTCTTGACCAGCAAACTATTTTACTGCTCAACTCGAACCGAGGATTAGAACTCAAAGAATATTTCAACCAAATTAGTCAAGAACTCAAACTTGCTATATACTGTAAAGACAAATCTCATTTACCAAATCCACTTGAATTATTAATCCTCTCCAACAGTTCTAAATATCCTAATATGTATTGGCTAGAAGCCTTAAAAAATACTTTTAGCGACAATTACAAGGAGGCGGGTAGGACATGGCGAATTTTACATGAAATGCAGGTAATAGCATTAAAGGAAAACGACCCCAAACTTTTGATGTTCACGCAAAATCAATTAAACTATCTTAACCCTAAAATTCAACAATTACTTAAAAGCAATAAGACAATTCAACTCAATAAAAATTGGCTCGAACAGACCATAAAAAAATGCAAAAAAGAGGATCTTTGTTTGATTGATTACCAAGTTTTGTTTAACGGTGAAATCATTCAAATAAAAATAGATAAAACCGGCATCAGTACTTATTTTATTAGTGCGAACGAACGTGTTCAAGAAAAAGAAATTAAAACATTAATACGTTTAATGCGCAGTGATAGTATTTCAACTTATGAAAACATTGCCTATAGCATAGCCCAGCGTTTGAGACTAAACAATATTTCAAGCAAAAACATTTGCATTTGCGCGGATGAGTATTTAGAAAAATTGCCTTTTGATGCTTTAGTAGTTAAAAAGCAAAATGCTAAAAATTGGAAAGACCTCTCCTACTTAGGCAATCAAAAAAACATTTCTTTATTGCCGAACCTAAACCGTTTTAATGAAACTAAAAAAAGCCAATTAAAGGCAAATATCAACGTATGGTATGCCGATTCAGACAACCAAACATTACCGTTTAATGCATCACTTATAAGGTATTTTGAAGACAAATTTAATTGCGCTGCCAATCAAATTAACATAGACAAAAATGGTATTCACCATATTATTTCCCATACCCATTTAAATGAAGATGGCGGGGTTCAATTTGATTTAAACCATACCAAAGTTGACATAGCATCCAATGATTTGGGATGCAAACTTACCATCTTGCATGGGTGTAAATCTGGAGCAGGACATATAATTAAATCTGAAGGCAGTTTGTCTTTGGTTAGAATGTTTTTCTATAATGGGTCTAATACAGTAATTTTTTCTAATTGGGATGCAGACAATGCTTCAAGCGCCTTTATGTTTGAGAACTTTTACGACTTACTGCTAAAAGGAGAAAACACCCGCGATGCCTTAGCAAAAGCTAAAAATAGCATCAAAAATCATCCTCAATTTATAGATTGGGCAAGCCCATTTTACTGGGCCAATTTTCAAATGAGTGGTAATAATTTATTGCTTGGACAATAAGCGAAGGATTTCTTTTGCTTGCGTTTGATAGGCTTGGGTAGGATCAGCAGCAATTTTCAGGAACATGTTTTTAGCTAAAGCGGAATTCAATTGAAGCTGCACCAATGCCAAACGAAACTCGGCCTTGTGCGCAATAAAGGTAGAATTTGATCCTTTCAAAGTGCTATATACTTCTGTAACATCCAAATAATTACCAAGCAATTCATTACAAATGGCTATGTAATATTGCGTAGTATCTGAAGGTGGTAAAGTTTGTAATTGCTGCATGCTTTCTTCGTAATCTTCCTTTGCAAATAACATCATGGCATTGCTAAAATTACTTGAATTATCTGCATCCATGGTAATTGGAAAGCCTGGTTCTGCAAATTTATATTGTTCATAAACTTGGACGCCAATGGTATTTTTATTAAAAGTTAAAACAAGAAATACCATTAATAAAATGGAGGCAGCAAGCGACAAGCCGACCCAAGCTTTTTTCCAAGAAGCTTTACCTGCACGTGTATTTTTTTCCAATCCAGACAACCTTGTCTTAATGGCCATGCGCACAAACTGATCGGCCTCAATTTCATTACGTAAGGCGCGGTATACCATAAATTTATAGCGGTATAAAACGTCGTCCTTAAGGCTTAATTGCAGGGATTGAAAGGCAGCAACAGAAAGTGGGCCTTCAAATAAGGCATCAAAACCATCAATATCTGCATCGATTAAGATAAGTCCTTCCTTATTCATGGCTATTTAATTTAATTACGTTCTGACTAAATGCCGCAATGCAACGACTTTTTTGACTTTTCACCGTATTGGCATTTTTATATTGTAGGATTTCGGCAATTTCCTCCATTGATTTTTTATGAAAATAAAAGAGGTTTAAAATCTGTTTGCAGGCATCAGACATTTTACTAAAAACAAATTTCACTACTTCATCTATTTTGGGATCATACAAATCTTCACTCAAGGCATTTTCAGCGTATAATTCATCTAAATCGGTGTGTTGCCCTTTTTTATCGGCCCATTTAATGAGGCGCATTTTGCCTATTTGAATAATATACGCAGACAAACTTGAATTAATTTCTAGAAGCAAGCCCTTTTGAATATTTTGGTAAAAAACGATGATACTATCTTGGTAAATATC
>CANFSD010000094.1 GCA_947449515.1 Bacteroidota bacterium | reverse complement strand
TTTAAACAGCAATCACGCTTTTAGCGATTTAGACAAAGACCTCCTCAAAAAACAAACCCTCGATTTGTATGAGATGCTCATGAAACTAAAATCTGATGCGGCCGTACTTGAGGAAAGAACCACCAATAAGCCTTCTGTTCCAAGTTATGTGGTGCCCGTAAGCAATCAAGTGCTAGAAGAGATTAAAGCGCCTGAAAACAGCAAAATAGAGCAAACCCCAAAAGAGGAAGCCCCTGTATTGGTAAATAATTTTCAAGAAGTAATTGAATACGCCACACAAAATGATGTTCCCCTGGATGATTTGGTACAAAAGGTAGAGCTACAGGAAGAAGAAATTATGCCTGAACCGGTCAATTTTCAAATAATTAGCACACCTAATCCTGAGGCAACCGAAACAAATAAATCAACCATTGAACACCTTCCTGGTGGCGATGTAAATATTGGGAAAGCAGTTGAAAACAAACGTATCCAATATACCGTAATGCCCTCAATGGACGAACCAAAGCCAAACCAATTCAATTCAAACTTCAAAGACAAAGAGCCAAGCTTCAACGATAAAATAGCACAAAGCAATCCTCCCGTGGCCATTCCTCTTGCAGACAAAACCATTGAAGCACCTATTGATAACATCAAATCAGCCATCAATCTCAACAAAAAAATAGCTTTTGTAAACGAACTATTTAAAGAAAATGTAGTGGAGTATGCCAAAGCTATCGAGAAATTAAATGGCGCCACCGGCCTCAATGAAGCATTGCAAGCATTTCACGAACTGAATATGCAATACCATTGGGACCATAACCACGAATTGGTTCAGGACTTAGAAAGCCTCATCAAAAGGCGCTATGCTTAGTCTATTTTTTTCTCAAAAATTTCCAGCAATAAATCGTCAAGGCGCTTAATATCACTTGGCAAATTTGGATCTGCTGCATCCCATTTCCATTCCTGCAAGTCAATGCCATTGCGCAGGCGAATAAAATGCGTTTCAGTACCAATGGTATACATTGAATTATTACTCTGCTTCAATTGGTCAACCATTGAATAAATAAACTGGGCATCCTTTAATTTCACCTTTTTATATTCGGTATACCTACTGGTAATGGTGCTTTTTTGAAACAATTGGCCATTATCAGCCAAAATATAGGTATTGGTACCGCCCGTTTTTTGGTTCATATAACCAAACTCAATGCGCTGCGAAGGAATACTCTCACGGGTATATTTTTTGGAGTTACAAGCCAATAACAAAAATGAAAATAGCAAAACCCCTATATTTTTAATACTCAATTTCATAGCTTTTCTTTTTTCAAGTAAACAAAGATAGCACCAAAGTAGCACAAAAATTAAACCCGTAGTTAATTTTCGGTTTCGGTTCGAACCAAAAAAAAATCCCGCTCTCCAATTTGGAAAGCGGGATTTTTATATTTTTTAGCAAACTAGTTACGTAACAAGGTAATGGTACCTCTTACGGTTTGTTCTGCTTGTGTTCTCAATTTGTACCTGAAAACAAAATAGTAGGTTCCTTCTGGATTTTCAGCACCTGTATTATTGGTCTGTCCATTCCACATAACCTTAGGATCAGTACTTTCAAATACCTGACCGCCCCAACGGTTCCAGATCTTCAAGTCGTATACTTCCTCTCCTTTAATTTTGATATTAAACACATCGTTCTGTCCATCTGCATTTGGTGTAAATACATTTGGAATATCAATATCAATGGTAAATGTATTGGTTACAGTTTTACAAGCTGAATCGTAACAATTATCTAAACCTGCAGTCATTGCCCAAACACATACATTAAATGTTCCTGTATCGTTTTTAAAGTCAATTACTTTTAAGTTAAAGTTTGGATCAGAATTACTTGGAACAAACAATTCAGATCTTAAGCTGCCATCTGGATTGTAAACTCTCCACCAATAGCTATTGGCAACAGCACTATCACTCTTATTCCAAACATTGTAACGAGGTAAGCCAATACTATCAATACTTAAGTCTGCTTTAGCTTTTAACGCCGTTACAGTTACTGTATCTCGAGATTCGCAAGGAGGTGTATTTGGTATAAAACGTGTTGAATGCATTACCAAATTATAAACCCCAGGCTTGTAGAATAAATACCTAAATACAGAATCCTTATCGTAGTTAGTTTTGTATGCGGTATCTGCTATAGCAGTATAATCTTGGTTGAACGCATACATTCTAAACTTGGTTATGGTATCCATATCAGAAGTATTTTTCACTGTAAATACTTCACCCACGCACACTTTGTCTTTGCTTGTTTCCAAGCCTACCAAATATGGATTTTTTACATAAATCTTAATTGGTTTTTCAAATCCACCAACGGTATCTGGTAAGATAATTGGAGGACAAGTAGACAATACAGGAGGGTTTTTATCATAACCTACCGCAGAAATATAGTAAACACCTTCTACGTCGTAAGTAATGGTAACAGTATCAGGATTAGAAGTTGAAATGGTATTGTAACCACCATCTGGTCTACCAGAACGAATCAACGTAGAGGCTGTAGCAGCAATATTACCAGAGTCATTAGGGTAACTCACCAACCTAATAGTATAAGGCACACAACCCAAAGTATCACTCAACAATTTAATTCTAGGACGTGGTCCAGAGATGTAAATATCTTGGAATGTCGTATCAAAACAACCTTGGTTTGTTTCAATTACTTCTTGCACCCTATACCAACCATTTTTACGGTAAGGATAGAAAGGATCTGTTAAGGTAGAACGGTAATCATCTTTTCCATATCCATAATCACCAAACCACCATCTGCGCTCTTTTATTTGATCGCAAGCATATCCATTAGTTGCATAACATCCATCAATAATATAAGATGAATCGTGGAAAATGGTAGGATCGCTACATGCAAAGATACGTTGGCTCTTGAAGTAAGACACTGGCTTCACAACATCTAAGAACATAGAACAAGTATCAAAGTAACCTACGGTATCTCTACTGATCATGGAAACTTTAAACCTACCTGGTAAATCAAATTTATGTGAAGGATTTTTACCTGCAGCATCAATTACCCCATCCGATTCAAAATCCCAATAAATACGTTCGTAGAAATTGGTATCTATTTTAATACAGAAGTTGTATACGTTTGGAGCTGTTCCTTGTTGCAGGAACTGCCATCCTGTAGGACAACTGCTTTGGATAGTAGAAACATATTTGGTAACATTTGGATAGGTCTTGATACTATCAATTGGATAGTTAATCATACCTGCTCCATGCATGTCTAAGAAACGTAACAACGGCTCCTCACCTGCTGGAATGTTCAAAGGACGTGATGGGTTGTACTGACCTTGTGATTTAGGGAACCAATAACGGATCGAATCTATAAAGTTCACAGTTTGGCCCACACAAAGAACACCATCAGAGAAATCATTTCCTTCTTTCATGTAGAAAGTATCCATTACCCCAATTACAATTTGACGCTCAGTTGAGTTCAAACAAATTGTGGTAGTTTTCATACGGTGACTTACCTCGGTAATCTCATTTTTCTTTAAACTCGAACCAGGTCCAGCTGGCATTTCATATGAAGACATGAAATACTGGTGTTGTACCGGAAGAATAAAGAAAGCTGTATCAATAAAGATATTAGTAGGCGTAATCGATTGCGGAGGCAATTGATGTGTTGGGTCATTACACTGCCAAATAGTATCGTAGCGTGTTGTATGGAAAGTATGTACACCTACTGGATAAGGAATCTTAGAACTTAAAATTGTCCAAGGGAAAGTAGATGTTTCAAACTCGTAACGAATACGGTTTACAGGATAAGTGCTCTTTTCAAAGAAAGACAATTGGGTAGGATTACTTGGATCCAAAGCCACAAAGGTATCTACCTTATTGGTTATAAATGAATCTACTGTTACAATACCATCACCCCAAACCCACTCGTCTGTTAAAACGAAATCTTGTTGTTTAGCATAAGGTACAAATTCAAGGATATCTCCTTTACCAAACAAACGACTCCATGGTTCGCGGTATGAACCATTAGGTGTATACAATTGCGTTGGCGGTGGTGCAGGATTTGCTTGAATAAAGTTACTACAAGTATCAAAAGTATAATCTTGACTTGGCAACCTGCTTGGATTTCCGTATGCAGGGTAACCTCCTACTTTTCTATAAGTATACTCAGTAGCCAATTTAATAAAGTGGAAGAAGTTATGGTACCAAACAGTTTGAGATAAACATTGGTATGATCCCGTACCATTACCTACTTGAATACCTATGGTTACATAGCCATTCGGATTTTGTGGTGAATGGGTATAAGACCATGGAATATCTGTACTTGGTTGGTAGTGAGTAAAGTTTACTGCACCACTTGCTCCTGTCCAAGGACCCGGAGGCAATGGGAAGAAGTTAGGAATGGTATAGAATGCTGGCCATGTATTTCCTCCACCTGTTACATTAGAGGTAAAGTTACTACTTGCAGACATACCTTGCCAATCTACCCATCCGTCTAACTGACAAGCGGTACCATCATGTCTATCTGCAAATGAATCGTAGTTTAACAAGATAACTGTTCTTTGTCCGCAATCTGGATAAGTTCCAGGATTACCCGCACTTGCATCAAATACAATTTGTGGGTTACCACCTTTTTCTCCATCATATAAACCAGGGCAAATTCTACCGTTCTGACCAACGCCATAAGCATCGGCACCTGCTAGAGGTAATTGAACAGTTCCTTCGCCACCACAATCGTAGTAATCTACAAAGAACTCATCATCACGCACCATTACATATTTAGAGCTGGCATCTTGCAATACATCATATTGTTTGTAATTGTAGATCAATACGTCTTTCAAGCGCTTAACTTGACAAGTTGCGTTGTTAGCACCTGCAGCAATAGTTACCACATCATTGAGGGCATAACCCCTGCCACCATTACTAACTTGCACTTCTGTTACATTACCAGCGTTCACTTTGATATGAACCAACATACCTGTACCAGAACCTCCAGTAACAGGAACATTATTAGTTGTAGTGTAACCAGTTCCTGCAGCTGTAATATATAAACTATCTACTATAGGATAAATAGATGGATTAGCGCCAGAATAATTAAAGGTATCACTGGTATGAACTACAGGATGGCCTATAGTAGTATCTGTTTTTTGCTGAATGATAATATTACCACCAACCATATTAATACGTGTAAATGTTTTATACGCATCATCAGATTGGTTATTAAAACTATCTTTCTCATATAACTTAACAGTATAACAAGCTTCAACACTGCGTTTAAAGAAGTATTCATACAAGGTAACTTGAGAACCAGGAAGCTTCATGTTTCCTCGGTACAAGGCCCTATTGGTTCCATCAGGTAACAATCCAGACAAAGGTGGAACTAACAATCCGTTTGTATCAACACGCGTTCCTGGAGGAATGGTTAAGCTAGTTAAACCTTTGGCACTTGCAAATGGATCTGGAATCATAGCAGCTAATGTTATTGGCCTATTTGGATTAATATCCGCTGGCCACATGCCTTGCAGTGTATCGGTTCGAGCCGGTGTTACACCTGCAGAATAAGAAGGTGAACCCCATGGACTAGGATAGCCTGCAGATCCAGAATCCAAGACATGTACTCGGAATCTTGGTTGACCTGCGCCTCCAATTGGTTTAGCAGGGTTATTGGTCCAATTTACAGAATCGTATGGCGGAAAATCTTTTCCATGGTAGAACCACCTGTATATATCTGCCCATTTTTGGTATTGGTGAATTGGCAAGGTATCACTAGAAAATGCACAATTTAAACGACCTGGATAAATAACTCCTTTGTAGATAAAACGTCCAAGTGTTCTGTTAAACATATCATTGGCCGTAGTGTAAGGCTCTCTACCACCATTAGACATACTTGGGTTTGGCAATGAGTAAGAAGTACAACGCGGCGCATAATTATCAGCAAAATCCCACTTAATATATAAGTTATTTGATTGATAAGTATTGGTGGCGTTGGTAAACTCAACAGGGAAACTTGGTGCACACTGGTTTTTCAGTGCTGGGTTCATTTTTACATTCTTTGGTGGATCTTCCACCTGAACCAATGGCCCCATAATATTTACACCATAACCTTGTAATTGATTTCTGCGTTTTTTATAGGTTGCTTTAGCTGGATCATCGTTAAACCATTTCCAGTAAGAAACAATACTATCACGCGGAATTCCATTAGCTCCCATAATCCATCTGTATTGTGCAATACTATCAGTTACTTTATAGAAATAACCATTGATGGTATTGATACCTGGATTGGTAACAGGTGGCGGCACATATTGTGTATCACTTTGCCTTGCGGTGTCTATTCGCGACCAAAAATTAATGGTCCTAACGGGTTGTCCCGGACAGGCAACAAATAATTTAGGGAAATAATGCCCCATACCCTGGTATCGATAACAAGGAGTAACTTCGTTTAATTTTTTATCAGAGCCAGGTGGATTTGCATTTGGATCAGAAAAATCCCACAAAATTTGAATAGGTGTATTAACCCCTTGCAATGGATAATTGTTATACAAACAAACACCCGCAGTGTTTAAGTTCATTAAACAAACACTATCTGCAATGGTATCATTGTTAACACTTCTTCTACTTCTAATATCATAACGTAAAACAATGTTCTCTGGTAGTTGACTTCCTGTGAAAGAATAGTCAAAAGTATCGGCGCAATGGAAACGTTTGTGTTGAACAATTAAACGAGGGTTAAAC
>CANFSD010000093.1 GCA_947449515.1 Bacteroidota bacterium | reverse complement strand
GTAAAAAGGTGATTTAGAACGTCCATGACGTTGTAATCTGATTTTTACTGACATATCTAATTTTTTATTTTAATCCCCGGTTCTCCTTTTCCGGGGTGGCAAATATCAGCTATTTTTTTGAAAAACAAAAGCTTTGCTCCTTTTCTGCCTTCAAACTAAACCAAACTGGCTCAAATGATGAGTAAAGTGCTTACTATGAAACAGATACCACTCCTCCTCATTTAACGAACCAAATATTGGATGGGCAAAAATTGCATTTGGATTCACTTTCCAATAGAGAAGAAAGTCCTCAATCTCCTTAAATAAGGCTAATTTGCTTTCATCTAAGCTTTTATATTTTAGCGCTTGCAAGCCTGGTCCTATAAATGGCGCCTGAAAATCTCTTTTAAAGGAAGCATCACTTAAAAGCATTATCCGCTTTGTTTTTTCAAGCTTATCTGGAGGGGTAACCACAGGCACCTCAAAAACACCCCTAGAAAATTTTAATGGCAGCAACAAATGCTCCAACATATGTTGCGCTGTCATGGTACCCCAAAGTGCGGGGGTATCTTCTTTTAACAACTCAATTTTTTCGAAAACTATTGGCCCAGGAAATTCAATAAAGCCAACCATATTTATGGGTTTATTTCAAAAATCTTGTACGTACCGCCTATCATTTTAAACCACAATTGACCGTCTTCACCAATCATAGCACCATTTTTATTGCGGTAAATCTCCATTGGATCTTGGTGAATAATTTCTTCAACAAACTCCTTTCCAAAAACAGAATCAAAAGAATTAATAAAGGCATTCCTATTTTTAAAACCCCTAACAGGAAATTGAATATAATCTGCTATTACGTCCTTTTTCCTATCTATGACCTCAAATTGAAATTGCTTAAAAAACAGGATGAACGATTTTCCATCAGGAAATCCAGCTTCATCCCAACTCATAGATTGGGTGCTGTCTCTAAATAATTGAGATTTATGTTGGTAAGGGTTTGGAGTGGTATAATCTATTACCTCTGCGTCCATGCCCGGAATAGTACCTATATAATTTTCGGCTGTACTGTTTTCATTTGCAACAACAGTAGTATCCTCTTCATTGTATATTACATGAGGGGTATTGTCCTCACACGAGGTTGTAATTAATAAACTTAGAAAAAGTGCGGGTAGCAATTGTTTCATATTCCAGTATAGTTATGCGGCGTTATGCAAAGAAGCTCTTCCTTTACCTTGTTTTCAATAGGCAAGGTATGTATAAATTCTTGAATAGAGGCTTGGGTAATAGCTTCATTGGTTCTGGTTAGCGCTTTTAAAGCCTCATAGGGTTTTTCAAAACCTTCTCTGCGCAAAACAGTTTGGATGGCTTCGGCCACCACCGCCCAATTGTTTTCTAAATCCAAATGCAATTTGGGTTCATTGAGTAACAATTTACCTAAACCTTTTTCTAAAGATTTAAGGGCAATAAGGGTATGCGCAAAAGGCACACCAACATTACGTAAAACAGTACTATCTGTTAAATCACGTTGTAAACGAGAGATAGGTAATTTGGCCGATAAATGCTCAAACAAAGCATTGGCAATACCTAAATTACCTTCTGCATTTTCAAAATCAATTGGATTTACTTTATGCGGCATGGCGCTCGAACCAACTTCTCCTTCTTTTAGCCTTTGTTTAAAATAATCCATGGCAACATACTGCCATACATCTTTAGAGAAATCTAACAAAATGGTATTGATTCTTTTAAACACATCAAACAAGGCCGCAAGGTTATCGTAATGCTCTATTTGTGTTGTTGGATGCGACCTATTTAAACCCAATTGGGCACAAAAACGATTGCCAAAATCTACCCATGAAATTCCAGGATAAGCCACCACATGTGCATTAAAATTTCCTGTAGCACCGCCAAACTTTGCCGGAAAACTTAATTGATCCAATTGCGCTATTTGGGTTTTAATACGGGAAACAAACACCTCCCACTCTTTGCCCAATCTTGTTGGAGAGGCTGGCTGTCCGTGGGTTCGAGCCAACATTGGTATTGTAGCCCAAGCAGTTGCTTGTTGCTCCATAATAGTTAAAACTTGCGCCAACATTGGTTTAATGCTATGCACTACAGCATGCTTTAAACTCATAGGAATAGCAGTATTGTTAATATCCTGAGAGGTTAACCCAAAATGAACAAACTCAGATGCCTCCTTTAAACCTATTTTCTCAAATTCATTTTTAATAAAATATTCAACAGCCTTTACATCATGATTAGTGGTTTTCTCTATTTCTTTAATTTCTTTGGCCTGATCCAAATCCAAATCTTGGTATATTTTTCTAATACTATTCTTTTGCGCATCACTTACTTTACCAGCCAATTGAGGCAAAGGCAACTCTGCCAAGGCAATAAAATATTCCATTTCTACCCAAACACGGTATTTAATTAGCGCAAACTCACTAAAGTAATCTCCCAAAACTTCTGTTTGTTTTCTATACCTTCCGTCTATCGGAGAAATGGCGCTCAATGATTCTAATTCCATGCTTGTAAATTTTAACAAAAATAATTCGGTTCGAACCGAAATAAAAGCTATTTCTTTTTTTGCGAAAACAATTGGAATAAATTACCTTAACAAAATGAATAAAACACGCTGCCAATGGGCCCAAGGAGACGCACTCATGATGACCTACCACGATACAGAATGGGGCGTTCCATTGCACAATGACGATAAATTATTTGAATTCATAGTCCTAGATAGCTTCCAAGCTGGCCTTAGTTGGAAAACCATTTTACATAAAAGAAAGAATTTTGAGAAAGCTTTTGCAGGCTTCAACGCACAAAAAATAGCCAATTTCAAAGAAGAAAAACTTCAAGCGCTGCTGCTTGATGCGGGAATTATAAGAAACAGATTGAAAATTTATGGTACAGTAAAAAATGCAAAAGCATTTCTGGCCATTCAAAAGGAATTTGGCTCATTTAATTCCTATATTTGGCAATTTACCCAACATAAAAGCACTGTGAATGCTTGGAAAACCATGCAAGAAATCCCTTCAAAAACCAAGGAAAGCGATGCCATGAGTAAAGACTTAAAGAAAAGGGGATTCACCTTTGTAGGGTCAACCATCTGCTACGCATTTATGCAAGCCGCAGGTATGGTAAACGACCATTTACAGGATTGTCACTGCTACAAGAAAACGAGCTCGCTTATTTAAATAAGCCCCAGATATCGTTGCCAAATATCAATACCATAAGAGATAAGAGGATAATCATTCCTGCATATTGAGCTCCTTCCAAGAACTTTTCACTTAAAGGCCTTCCAATAATCATTTCAACCAAAAGGAAGATAACATGACCACCATCTAAGGCTGGAATGGGCAAAATATTCATAAAGGCCAATCCCAAAGAAATCAATGCAGTAAACAACCAAAACCTGCTCCAAATCCACTCGCCACCATAAAACTTAGCAATGCCAATAGGACCTTGCACCGCTTTATTTACGGCAATATCTCCTCTAAAAATTTTACCCCAACCTTTAATTTGTGCATCAATGGTTTCAACCGCTTTGTTCCAACCAGCAGGGAATGACTCAAAAAAACCATAGTTCACCGTTTCATACGTAAAATCTTTTGAGTCTGGCTTAAATCCAATTCTGCCAGTCTCATCTACCTTTACTTTAATTTCAATTGGCGCATTATTTCGTGTTACAGCTAGTGCAATTTCTTTACCGGCATTGGCTTTTAACAGAGCCTGAAACTGATCAAAAAACTCAAATGAAGTGGTATCTACTTTTGTAATAACATCATTTACCAACAAACCAGCTTTTTCTGCAGCAGTTCCTGGCGTTAACTCTGCAACATAAAAATGCATGCGGGGCAAAAAGAAATCTGCTTTGGCCTCACTAAATTTTGAAGCAAAATCTGAAGGCAATTTAACCTCCATTTTTTCTCCATTACGCGCTACTTCATAAGTTACACCCGTACCTAAAATATGTTTGATTTTTAAGGCGTCCTCAAACCTTATAATTGGGCTGCCATTCACGCTAATCAATTTATCGCCAATTTGAAAGCCACATTCTTTGGCCATTTCCGAAGGAAAAATACCATTGCTAACAGAATCGTTTTGAATATATTTTTCTCCATAGTGGTAACTCATCATGGCAAAAATTACAATGCCTGTAACTATGTTAACCACTACACCACCAATCATAACAATTAAGCGTTGCCAAGCTGGCTTACTTCTAAATTCCCATGGTTGAGCCGGCTGTTTCATGGCCTCTTTGTCCATGCTTTCATCAATCATTCCGGCAATTTTTACATAGCCACCCAAAGGTAACCACCCCATGCCCCATTCTGTTTCACCCACTTTGAATGAAAACAATTTCACACCCCAAGCATCAAAAAACAAGTAGAATTTTTCTACTTTAATACCAAAGGCTTTTGCAGCCAAATAGTGCCCAAATTCGTGTAAAATAACCAATATAGAAATGCCCAAAATAAGCTGGGCTGCCATAATT
Organism: Bacteroidota bacterium; assembly: GCA_947449515.1. Classification (GTDB taxonomy): domain Bacteria; phylum Bacteroidota; class Bacteroidia; order UKL13-3; family UKL13-3; genus B1. The sequence goes on along the minus strand of CANFSD010000093.1, from coordinate 2,267 downwards.
AATGCTTGCATTGTTTTTTATTCTAAATATTTGCAATAATAACCAATTAACTCAATAAACTAAGCGCAAAACTTCTCGTTTCAGCGTCGGTTGCTACATAATCGTCCAAAGTGGGTTTTGAGATAAAGGAAACCGCTTGCATACATTTTTCATTTAACTCGGCAATTTGGAGGAACTTAATCTTATCCTTTAAAAACGCATCCACAGCAACTTCATTGGCTGCATTTAAAATACAAGCCATGTTTCCACCCTTTTCCATAGCTTCATAGGCAAGTCCTAAATTCCTAAAAGTTATTGGATCGGGCTGCTCAAAAGTTAGTTGATTTATCTCTGAAAACGACATCCGTTTTAAGGAAGTTTGAACCCTTTGCGGGTAAAAAAATGCATAATGGATGGGTAGCTTCATATCTGGCAATCCCATCTGTGCTTTGATACTGCCATCATTAAATTCCACCATACTGTGCACTATAGATTGCGGATGAACCACCACCTCTATTTGTTTATTATTTAAACCAAATAACCATTTTGCTTCAATTACCTCTAAACCTTTATTCATCATAGAGGCCGAATCAATGGTTATTTTAGCACCCATACTCCAATTTGGATGCTTGAGCGCTTGCGCCTTGGTTACTTCCAACAAATCTTCTCTTTTCTTTCCCCTAAACGGACCACCACTGGCTGTTAAAATAATTTTATCTATGGCATCTAATTGCTCTCCCACCAAGCACTGAAAAATGGCAGAATGTTCCGAGTCAACAGGAATTAGATCTACCCTATTTTCTACACACAGTTGTGTTATCAATTCACCAGCCACCACCAAAGTTTCCTTATTGGCAAGTGCAATGCGTTTTTTATTTTCAATGGCCTTTATAGTTGGCTTTAAACCACTGTAACCAACCATGGCAGTAAGCACCATGTCTGCTTCGGTAATTTCCATCAATTCTTCGATGGCTTTATTTCCTGCAAAAACTTTGATATCGTATGGGTCGAGTGCTTCTTTTACTTGTATATATTTTTGTTCATCAGCAATAACCACATGGTTAGGCATGTATTGAATAGCTTGTTTAATTAACAAATCGGCATTGCTATTTGCTGTTAAAACTTCCACTTGCAAGTATTCTTCTTGCTCGCTAATTACCTCCAAAGCTTGCGTACCAATACTTCCAGTACTACCTAAAATTGCTATTTTCTTTTTCTGTTCCTCCATTATTGTTTCAATTTGCTATTGCCGCTAAAACATCGGCTATTTTTCTGTCGTTACTCAAGCGAGGCACTTTATTTTGCCCCCCAAGTTTACCTTGTGATTTCATGTATTGAATAAAAGCATCCACAGGCAATGCATTCATCTTAAGTGTTCTTAAAATTCCACCTTGAATTAAATCTTGGTAGTAAATATTTTTCACCTGCAAGGCTTTGTCAACCTCTGCCACAAAAGCCTCCAAATCTGTTGGTATATTCTCAAAAGAAACAAACCATTCGTGATATGGCAAACCTCCCTCGGGTGGATTAACTTGCGGGGCAACCGTAAACTCAACAATTCTAATGCCGTGAGCATTGGCAACACTCAATAATGCATGTTCCACTTCCTCCCCAATTACATGTTCTCCAAAAGCCGAAATAAAATGCTTAACCCTACCGCTTACTTTAATCCTATAAGGATCCTTTGAAACAAACTTTACGGTATCGCCAATAACATAAGCATACAAACCAGCATTACTTGTAAGCACTATAGCATAATTTACATCCAATTGAATGTCTGCAAGACGCAACCTTACTGGATTTACATCATAGAATGTATCCATTGGAATAAACTCGTAAAACAAGCCATTATTTACCAGCAACAACAAACCATCCGCAGTCTGTGTATCCTGATAGGCAATAAAACCCTCTGAAGCAGGATAGGTTTCAATCGTGTCTATTTTTCGCCCAATGCTTTCTTCAATTTTTGCACGGTAAGGCTCAAAATTTACACCCCCATAAACAAACAATTGAAAATTTGGAAATACCTCTTGAATGGTTTTACCGGTGCGTTGTTTTATTAAATCAAAATACATTTGCACCCAAGGTGGAATCCCACTTATAAGGCTCATGTCTTCTGTTATAGTTTCATCGGTAATTTTTGAAACTTTTTGTTCCCAATCCTCTATACAATTGGTGGCGTAACTTGGCAATTGATTGCTGCGCAAATATCCCGGCACATGATGGTTCACAATGCCACTTAACCTTCCAGTAAATACCCCATTTTTCTTTTCCATTTCAGGACTTCC
>CANFSD010000092.1 GCA_947449515.1 Bacteroidota bacterium | reverse complement strand
GGAAAATAAATCAATTATTTTTTTTGTAAGTAGTTGAATTTAAGTGTTTTTAGGTTTTGGATTAAAAATGGATACTGCCATGCTTTAATCCCAGTTATGAAAAAAATATTTTTCTTAAGCCTAACTTCCTTATTCTTACTTCCTTCATGCAAGAAAGCTGCTGTAAGTCAATTGCAGGAGAATCCCTCTGTTGAAGTAAGTGCTCAAAAAATGACTCAAATAAAAGTACCTATGGGCTTTAATTGGGAAACTTCAAGGAATGTAAATTTAAAAATTAGCACAACAGATAGCCGCTTCGGCACCAGCCTTCATAAATTAATTGTTTACAGCGCAGATCCAAACCAAGGAGGTGTTAAATTGGTTGAAGGTTCAATTTCCTTGGGTAATGATTTTAAAGCGAATGTTTCAATTACAAATTCTGTTAGAACACTTTTTTTAGTAAAAATTGCTCCGAACCAATCCAAATTAATGGAAAAGGTTTCAATTGAAAACAACGCGCTTGTTGCCAATATGAGCATTCTAGCAAATCCGAAATTAAATAAAGAAGCGGGCCCAGATTGCTCAACTGGATGCACAAGCAATTATAGTTTAACAGGTGGCACAACATATACCGCTAGTGCTGGCACAGTTTGTATTTCAAATACAAATATCAACGGAAGTATAGTTATTGCAAATGGAGCTACGGTTAGAATCTGTGGAAACGGAAACTTAGCTAATATAACATTGGCAAGTGGTGCAACCCTTATTTTAACCAATAATGCCAATGTAAATATTACACAAAAATTCACAAGTAATGGAACCGTTTCAAATTATGGAACAGTGCGTTTTCACCAAGATTTAGAAATTAATTCAGGCACATTTACCAACCATGGTGATCTTACTGTTTTTAATGATGTAACCACCAATCAAGGTGCAAGTTTGGTTAATAATGCTTCTTTTACTGTAAATAATAACCATAAGACAGACAAAGGTTCAACCACCAATAATTGTTTTTTTTGGGTTAAGAAAGAATTTGAAATAAGTGGTGTAAATGTTAACTACCCTGTATTTTTAAATAATGGTTATTTAAGGGTTGACGATAATTCAAACATCAATGATGGTGCCGCTATGACTATGGGATCAGGTGCCATGTTTAAAACAAAATCAATCGATTTACAGAGTGGTAAAATTATTGGAACAAGTGGTTCGGGTTCGGCAAATAGCTTAATTAAAATCAGCAATGGTGGTTCTATTAACGCTGCTGCACGTATCAGTGGCTTGGTTCAAATTTGCACCAATATTTCATTGCCTAATGGTTTATTAATTTCAGGTGCTTCTGCGGGTTGCTCGGTTTATATACCAAGCTCCGAATGCAATCCTGACGGAAATGGCGCAGCCCCAATTTTAGATGATGACAAGGATGGTGTTTGCAACGAAAATGATGAATACCCTGATGATTGCGATAAAGCACATAAAAATATTTGCGGCACTTCAACAGTTGCTTTCGAAGATTTATTTCCTTACAAAGGTGATTATGATTTAAATGATGTGGTGGTGAGTTATACCTATAATGTGATCACTAATGCTGCCAATAAAGTGGTTAAAGTAGAAGCTACCTATCAATTACGCGCCACTGGTGGTCATTTTGAAAATGGTTTTGGTGTTCAATTCCCAATTAATAGAAACCAAGTAAGCGGCTTATCAGGTGCTACCTTAGAGCAAGGTCAAAGCAAAGCAGTATTGATTTTGTTTACCAATATGCACAATGAATTGTCGTCATGGAATACTTTTCCAAGCCAAGCAGCAGTGCCTTTTGTAAGCTACAATGTTTCATTCAATGTAACAGGGGCGCCAAGTCTTGAGAGTTTTGGTTTGAGTTCATTTAATCCATTTATTTGGAATGGCACCGAGGGTTATGGTCGTGGATATGAAGTACACTTACCTGGAAAATTGCCAACAGATTTAGCAGATAAATCTTTATTTGGAACAGGCGATGATGCAAGTAATATTGGGTCAAATGATACCTATATTTCAAAAGATGGCAGGTATCCATGGGCAATTAATATTCCTGCTACTTTTAATTATCCAATTGAAAATGCAGATATCAATATTGCGTATTTGAAATTTGCAACATGGGTAAGCAGTGGTGGTAATCTTTATAAAGATTGGTATACCAATGGAAATGCCTACAGAAACAATGCATTTATTTACTAAATAGAAATTAATAGTTTTGCTAAAATTAAATAACCCGGTCATACCAAGTATGCCGGGTTATTTAATTTAGGGTCGAACCAAATTTTAATAAATTAAATATGGTCCAAATATTAACCTTCCAATTCTATTAACTCTTCCATTACACCTTCCATTTCTTTTTCGAGGTGAACTAAAGCTTTTTTCTCTGCCTCATAAAAACTGGTCAATTCGGCAATTTTCTTAGCATCATTGGTGTTTTCAGGAAGGGTAAAGCCAATTTCCAATTCGGCCAATTTGGCTTTGGTTTGCTTTACTTTTGTTTCGTATTCATCAAATTGCTTACGCAAACCTTGAATATAATTGTTGCTAACTTTAGGGTTTTTAGTAGGCGTTGGTTCGGCAATAGGCTCAACCTGTTTTGGTTTTTTTATCTCTGGTTTGCCAACCTGTTGCAATTTAATTTGCTCATCCCTTTTGGCTTTCCAAAACTCCCACTCGTTAAAGGTTCCAGGATATTCTTTAATTTGCTCATCCTCAATCCACCATATTTTATTGGCTATTTCGGTTACAAAATATCTATCGTGACTTACTACAATAAACGAACCTTCATACTTCTGCAGGGATTGTATCAAGATATTGATACTGCGCATATCCAAGTGATTGGTAGGCTCATCTAAAATTAAAAAATTAGCTTCTGTTAAGAGTGTCTTAGCCAAAGCCACACGTGCTTTTTCACCTCCACTCAATACTTTAATTTTCTTAAAAACTTCATCGCCGGCAAATAAGAAACAGCCCAAAACGGTTCTTAATTCCATTTCGGTTCGATCCGTTGCAAAATTGGATAGCTCTTCTAAAATCTCATACGACATATTCAGCGACTCCAATTGGTGCTGGGCATAAAATGCCTTACGAACATTATGTCCTAGAATAATTTCACCTTCGTAGGTGTCGGTTTGAGCCAAGAGGCGCAGCACAGTAGATTTACCTTTACCATTAGCTCCTATGAGTGCAATTTTATCGCCTTTTTCTATGCGTGCATCAGTATGGTTAATAATTCTAACCCCAGGATAGTTTTTACTTACATTATGAAATTCAGCCAAGTTTCTTCCTGGTTGCACACCCACTCGGAATTGAATATTGATCTCTCTGTTATCGTCGTCTGGCGCTTCAATGCGTTCAATTCTATCCAACATTTTAACACGACTCTGAGCCATGGATGCTTTACTGGCTTTTGCCTTGAACCTATTAATTAATTTCTCCTGTTCTTTGATAAACTGTTGCTGGTTGTCGTATGAACGTTGTTGTAAATCCATGCGCTCTTCTTTTGATTCTAGGTAAAAACTATAATTACCCGGATATTCAAAGATTTTTTGCATGCTAACTTCAACAATCTTGCTCACCATTTTATCTAAGAAAAACCTATCATGGCTCACCACAATTACAGTTCCTTTGTACGAACGCAAATATTCTTCTAGCCACTCAATACTTGGTAAATCCAAGTGATTCGTAGGTTCATCGAGCATTAATAAGTTTGGTTCTTGTAAAAGCATTTTTGCCAACAAAACACGCATGCGCCAACCTCCAGAAAATTTATTAAAGGGCTTGGTTAACTGTTCTGTGGTAAAACCTAAACCTTCTAATATTTTTTCTGTTTTATGGTGAATGTTATAACCGTCTAAGCGCTCAAATTCTTCTTGTTTGTCACTTAGTTTTTGAATAGTTCCCTCGCTGTGGTCTGTTTCAAGTAACTCAATTATTTCGTTAATTTCCTTTTCAATTTGAAGCTGTCTTTCAAAGGCGGTTAAGGCAACTTCTAAAATACTGTCTTCACTGTCAAAACTCAATTGGTCCTGGTTTAAAAATCCAATCGACAAATCTCGTGGTTTAGACATGGTACCCTCGGTTAGGGTATATTCATTGGTAATAATACGCAACAAGGTTGATTTTCCTGTTCCGTTTAATCCAATTAGTCCAATACGTTCGTTAGGTTTAATATGCCAATTGGCATTCCTATAGAGGAATCTTCCTCCAAATTCAAATCCTATATTCGTTAAAGCTATCATAAAATGGGTGGCAAAGATAAGGAATCGTTTTGGAAGTTTTAGGCATCATTTTCAAGTATTTATTAAGCTTTTCCGACAAGTAAAATATGATAAAATTCACTTCAAAATGCCGCTAATGGCTCTTTTTTGCTTCCTAAAATTAGCTAAGTTTGAGTTCAAATAAATCATGAAACTATGCGCAATGTTTCCTTAAAAGCCGATACCTTAATTGGATCAGAAATTATAAAACTCGGCAATGAAATCAACCAGAAAATACGAGATGGGCAATCAATTTATAATTTAACAATAGGAGATTTTAACCCGCAATTATTTCCAATCCCTGGTTTATTAAAAGACCATATAGTTTCGGCCTACCTAGATAACCAGACTAATTACCCACCTGCAGATGGAATTCCTGAATTGAAAAAAGCAGTGCAACAATTTTTAGTAAAAAATGAAGGTATTGAATTTAGCGATGATGAGGTAATGATAGCAAGTGGGGGAAGACCAATAATACATGCAATTTACAACGCCATTGTAGACCCAAATGACAAAGTGCTTTATCCAATTCCTTCTTGGAACAATAACCATTATTGCCACCTTACCGATGCTCAAAGAATAGAGGTTGAGACCACGCCAGATGATGGATTTATGCCTCACGCCGATAGTTTAGCACCTCATTTGAAAGACGTGGTATTATTGGCCTTGTGTTCGCCATTAAATCCAACAGGTACTACAATTAGAAGGGCTGAGCTCGAAAAAATTTGCGACCTTGTAATCGAGGAAAACAAACGTCGTGCAGGAAATAGTAAACCGCTTTATGTATTATTCGATCAAATGTATTGGATGTTAATGGCCGATGGCGTATCGCATTTCAATCCAATTAGTCTTCGTCCAGCTATGAAGCCTTACACCTTATTTGTAGATGGTATTTCAAAATCTTTTGCTGCCACAGGCGTTCGTGTTGGTTGGGGTATGGGACCTGCTGAAGTTATCAGTAAAATGAAAAGTATCATTGGTCATATTGGCGCTTGGGCCCCTAAAGCGGAACAAGTAGCCACTGCTAATTTACTAAAGGATGAAGCAGGCGTGAATGCCTATATCAAAGAGTTAAAAGCTAAAATTAATAGTCGTTTCGATAAATTATTTAATGGATTTGAGGCACTTCGTTTAGAAGGATACCCTGTTCAAATTATTAAACCAGAAGGCGCAATCTATCTTTCTGTTCAAATTTCTATTTTAGGTAAAATAAATAAATCAGGAAAACGAATTGAAACCACAGCGGATATTACACAGTTTCTATTGGAAGAAGCGCAATTAGCAATCGTTCCATTTACAGCTTTTGGTTGTGCTCAAGGAACAGACTGGTATAGAATTTCTATTGGTACCTTAAACGAAGACGATATACCTGAGCTATTGGCAAAATTAAAACATGCGCTTTCCCAATTAAAGTAGCAAAAAAAAACACGATTGAATTTCAATCGTGTTTTTTTTTATTTGTTAGCTGAATTAGAACATTCTAGTCTTAGCACTTTCATTGGTTGGTTGTAGGAAAAAAGCATCCGATGAAGATGTTTCATTACCCATTCTAATTGAAATACCAATGCCATGCGACTGTTTACTTGCCTTTGCAATGTCTGATATTGGCAAATTATAATTATAGAAGATGTTTAATTTATTGGTTGCTTTAATATAGGTAAATACTCCCACCTGGTTGTTTGGTGAAAAATTAAAGCCTGCTCCAATTTTATGTTGGTACGACCCCATAATACCCAAATTGGTATTCATAGGTGTGTTAATAGAGGTAGTTACCATAGCAAAACCTTCTAAGGACATTTCTCCAAAGTTGTGGTTATACCATCCCTGTAGGCTAAGGATTGGATCAACCAAGGTATTGGTAAAACGGAAACGTGGTTGTGGAATTAAATTTCTATAACTGAAACCAATCATAAATTTACTTGGATTCATCCAGGCAATAGAGGCATCAAAATTATTTACTGGCACCCCAGTTTGATCTGCTACTAATAATGGATCTGATAAATCAATGAGGTTTGCTGTATTTAAATTTAAGGTGCTTTGTGTTAAGTGATGTCTTAACCCAAATGATAATTTAGTTTCTGCAGAAGTGTTAATCATAAACGAAAATGAATTGGCCAATGTAATACTACTAATTGGACCGATCCTATCGCTAATGATAGAAACATTATAACCTGTATTGCCATTAAACATTCTATCATAATTGATATAACCAGTTTGTGGCGCGCCATTGATTCCTAACCATCTGGCATCATAACCCAAACGAACTTGGTTGTTATGCATACCAGCAACTGATGGATTTACCATCACAGGGTTAAATAGAAATTGTTCGTTTCCAAAAGTTAATTGAGCCTTTGTTTGACTTGCAAGCAATGCTACAATTAGAAGCGTATAAAATTTATTTAATTTCATGTTCTTTTACTTTACAATATTATTTGGTGATATACACATAACCAGAATAGCTCTTATTGTTATCCTTGGTTACAAAAATGTAGAAATAGGTGTCGTTTGGAACGATGCCAT
>CANFSD010000091.1 GCA_947449515.1 Bacteroidota bacterium | reverse complement strand
TTTAACGAAGACAAAGATTTAATTCTAGACAACGAAGGCGTTTCTTATTGGTTTTACAAACCCAAACAAGATTGGCACAGGTTTGATAAGGATATTAGCATTGAAGGCAAAACAGTCATTGGCACCAAAACCATTCAACATTTATTTATACTGGAAAACAGAAGCAATGTAAATATTGAAGACGTGCAAAAACCCCTCAAACTGTTTTTTGTGGCCACCACCAAAGGTAGAAAAATCAAAGAACTACAGCGTTTGAAGTTGCAGATTCAGTGGTTGTGATGATTAATTTTTATACGACCGTGAAATATAAAATTCAGGTATGTAAACACCACTTTTTTCAGCCCATCTATAAAGATCAATTGATTTGTGCAAATCCAATTTTCGCATTATATTTTGTTTGTGGGTACTTATTGTAGCTTCACTTCTGTCTGATATCAGGGCTATTTCTTTAACACTCTTACCCGCACAAATTAATTTTACAATTTCAAGTTCTGTTTCAGTTAATTTAGACTGTTCCTTCTTAACTCCATTTTTTCTATTTAAATATTCAAAAATAATATTCTGTGCTTCCTCCTCAAATGCAGGAATTGAATAAACCATAATTTGTTCAATTTTTTGTTTAAAATTTTTATAATCAGTATCTTTAAATAAATAACCATCCACTTGATTTTCATAACTCGAAATAATATATTCAGCACTATGAAAGGAGCTCAACACAACAACCTTAACAAGGTTGTTAAACATTTTTATTTTTTCACAAATTAAAATTCCATTTTCACCTTTCAACTCAACATCTAAAAGAACTAAATCATAAAATTGAATTTTATTTATTTTGAAAAATTCAGAAGAATTCGAAAATGTATCAATTTGAGCAACAAAATCAAATGTATTTAAAACCGATTTATATCCATCGCGAACAGCAAAATGGTCATCAATGATTGCAATTTTAATTTTCATAAATCAAACACTTATTTAAATCAAAATGAAAAAAAAATGTCGAACCATTTTTATTTTCAAAATGCATTTTACCCAATAAAAAATCAACCCTGTATTTAAGATTTGACAAACCGCTACCCTTTGAAATTTTTCTTGCATGATTAAAATTAAATCCAACTCCATTATCACTATATTTAATTTTAATTAAACTAGAATTTTGAACAACTTCTAATTGAATTTTCGTGGCTCTAGAATATTTCATGGAATTATTGAAAAGTTCCTGAAGCATTCTATAAATATTTATTTGAACGTTTTTATTTGAAATATCAGAAAGACCATTGATTAAATCCACTTCAAAAAATTTTGAATAATCTCTCACTAAGTCATTAATCGCACCTTTTAAACCAAAATTTTTAATGGCTTCAGGAGTCAATGCATTTGAGGCATTCCGAGCTTCTTGAATTGCTAATAAAAGTAATGAATGAGACTCCTTTAAATTGTCTTTATAAAAATCCTGATTTTCAAATGATAAATTCATCAACAAATCAATTTTAATTTTTATAACACTAAGAATACCTCCAAGACTATCATGTATATCAATTGCAATTCTTCTCCTTTCATCTTCCTGGGATTTTAAAATGGAGTGCACATGTAAAATATTTTGCTCTACTTTACTCCAATAGAACTTATATGTTACAAGTATTATTATGAAAATTGCTACAAAAATAAATATTGTAGCGGCAACAATTCCTTTTAATACTATTTCTTCCATTTCAATAATGACAAGGAAATTAATAAATTATAAGTCACATTAACACTGGTGTGAATGACTGTATAGTAAACCCAAAAACTCTTATTTGACTCGGCTAATAAAAACTTTTCAAAACTAAAAATGATTGAATTTGAAAGAAAATAAAAAACCACACTAAAGGTAAAAATAGTTTGGGTTAAAGTTGAGCTATCCAACAACAAGCTATTTTTATTCAAATAAAGAATTACTAGAAAAAGTAGGACCATTGAATAAGAAATTCTTAATTCCGAAAAAGACAATTCAATTCCAAAATATATCTGATAAAACAAGGCCAATCCAGCAAAAATTAATAAAAATACTTTCATAAAGCGTGTTGATTTACTTACACCAATCCAATGAATGAAAATATTTCCAAGAATTATAACCTCAGCAATACAGAAAAAATTATCTAAAATTGGTGAGTTAAGCTTCAAATACAAAGCAATAAAATTACTCAATTCGTTAATTGCACAAAAGAAAACATAAAAGGAAATGGCTTTAAAACCATGCCTATTTCTATCTTTTGAAGTAAAAACAACTCCTAACTGAATTAGGATAGAAAATATTGTTGCTAATTCTACAATTAAATTCATGTTATGAATTTAATTGATTTGCTTGACTACAAATAGTAGGGCATCGAACACCATGTTCTAAAATTAATCCGTTAATTAAATCATTACCAGAAATATCTACTCCAACAAGTATCAAACAAGTATCATTATTTGAATCTTTTCCTAAATAAATTCTAACAGAAACACAAAACGGTTGATTGATAATATCAAGAATTAAATTATTATCAAACATTTCAGCAGTTGTTGAATTTTGGCCTTGACCATTTCTAAAATTGCATGTTAAAAGAGTGGCTTCCTCAATTGAAATAAATTGATTTTTATTCATATAAATTTTCAGAAAATAATAAAATTAAATAAAAAAAATAGACTTGTTAAGCGATAAAAATATGGTTTTTTTTAAAATTACAATTTAGACTATTCAAAAATTAATAATAATAAACTACAAAATTATACTAAAATAGTATTAGAGTTTTTTTTCATCGACCTACAAACCAGAAAGTTAAAAACCCATCATTTTTTTTCAATAAAATTAATAATTGAAAGCCCATTACCTTTGATAAAAAAAATTTTATGGACATCAAAATTACAGACATTACATCAATCCGAAACGGATCAATTGCAGGTGTTTCCGGACAAATTTATTTTACAAATGACATCAACCAAGAGGGTAATTGGTATTACGATCCATTAGATAGCATCTCTGCAGATAATACGGGTACTATTTTAACAAATATATATGGCAATAGATTTAAAAGAATTTTCGATAATGGCGTAGTAAATGTTCAATGGTTTGGAGCTATAGGTAATGGAATAAATGATGACTATTCAGCAATTCAAAATGCATTAAATTTTATTAGCAAAAGTGATGATTCAAATCCACTTTTAGAAAGTGAATTTGGTGGAGGTACGGTATTTATTCCAAAGGGTGTATTTTTAATTTCACAAACATTATTGGTAGGTCAAAATTGTAGAATTTTGGGCACTAACAATAGATACCATTTCGAATATTCTGTTAATCCCAGCGCGGGAGGCTCAGTAATAAAAGCCAATTTCGAAAACACTAACAATTGGGTAATTTCATCTGCAACTTGGGAGAATAATACCACCAACCTACTTGCTTATAATGATGCTCTTTTAAAAGGAGGCTCTGATACCGACCCTTTATTTTACAATAAATATATCTATCGAATGGGTATTAATATTGAGAACCTAACAATTGATGGAGGTGTAAATTTTGCATATGGTGGAATTAGACTTGCTAATGCGGGAAACTCGACAATAAGAAATATTGGGGTATTTAATTGTAATTCTGGATTTATGCTTAATACCTGTTGGGGCGGTTCCATTGAAAACTGTTTTACAATATCCAAATGGTTTGGAGCACTTATACTTGATTGCAACTCAGCAATGGTTTCAAATTCCTATTTAACATGTTTAAATGAATCAATAGAATCAAATGAATTACCAAACTTTATTTATAATAATGAGCAATTTACATACGACTATTGGGGTCTAAATGAAACCGTGAAAAATGCTACAACCGGTATTTACACTTTAAACACCTCAGCAATTGGACTAATTTCAAATGTAACTGAAAATAGTTCAATTGGTATAGGTTGTTATAATTCAACAATTAGCGCCTCATCACATTATTTAGAAAATAACATTTTTTATGGGGTGGTTATTGGCATTGGATTTCCTCAATTCATTGCGAATGAAATTTTTGCAGCAAATCAAAACTATAGCTTTTATTTTGGGAAAAACTCACAGGTAAATATCAATGGTTTTGAACAAGTCAAAGCCATCGATAATAACTACTTAAATATTCTTTTTGTAAATTCTAATGCAAGCAATAGGTCGATCAATTTCTCAAACACGCTTTTTATAAACAGAATATATAATGCTGATATTACATTCTCAGATGAGTGTCTAGAAGGCAAAAATCTTGGTTCAATTTATATTGATCCAGGTGCAGATGGAAATGATGATAATTATGGTTTTAACATTAACGACCCTCTGAAAACTTTTGATGCTGCTTTGTTAAGAATCCAAGATCAATCAACTATAAACCCCGTTAAAACCATTTATATTAAAGGGGCACCAGCTGTTGAGGAGGGAAATTATGCAACTGGAGCTGCAATTAAAAACTTAGAAAAAATCACCGTAGAAAACTGTGATATTTTAATAACTAGTTATGGCACCGACACAAGCAATCCAAGAGCAAGAATTTACTTTGATGGCAATTTGGATAATACATTAAATATTGGTCAGATTGAAATGGGGCCAAATGTAAATCTTTACTTTAGCAATGTGGATTTATATACAAATAATGCAGATAGATCAGGAAGCGCTGGCCCTTACAATTTTAGCCTTTTCGGCCTAAAAAACTCAAATAGTAAATTAACATTTGAAGGTAATTTTGAAAATATTCAAATTAGCAAAAGCAATATTTTTTTAGCTGATTATTATAATTTATTTCAAGCCAATTTAGACCCTTCAAATTCTCCCCTTAAGTCATTAGTAAATGTTAATTTCCTAAATACAATGGTTTATAACACATATGGAGCATTGTCACCAATACAAAATGGTCAACAAAATTTAGGTGTAATCTGCACTGCATTAAATAGTGTGAGGGGTTCTAATGGCTGGCTTGATTCTCAAATCATACTAAATAATTTTTAGCCATTGCATTTAAATAAAATTAAAATAGTATTTTCACCCTACCAAACAAAATCATTATGAGACCATTAAAGCAACTTTTTCTTGTAATTGGAATGCTCCTTTCCATTTCTAGCAGCGCGCAAAATGGGTTCGACCCAAATTTTGGCAATAATGGGTTGCTTAAACAAGTGATTGGCAAATCCTTCACGGGTTGTGCTTTTACACCCATGAGCTTGCAAAAAGATGCCCAATACAACTTGTATGCATTTGGTTCGGCCAGTATAAATGGCAAAGATTATTTTATTGCCAGCAAGTGGCTTGCCAATGGTAAAATAGACAGCAGCTATGGTGGCAATGGCTTTTTGTTGATGGATATCACAGGCATAAAAATAACAACAAATCCTATAATTCAAGCAGATGGGAAATTGGTAATTGCAGGCTATACCAGGGCCAATGCAAAAAACACTTTGGTGCTCAATCGTTTTCTGGCCAATGGCCAAGCAGATGCTTCTTTTGGCACAAACGGCCAAGGCAATTATATCTTAAGCTATTTAGACGATACCCCCGTTGACATGGCCATGCAAGCAGATGGTAAACTTCTTGTTATTAGCAATAACCTCATAGACCAAAGCATTTTTACTTTGCGCATTCTTAGCAATGGTAACCTAGATTCAAGCTTTAATTTAACGGGCAAAATCAACAGTAGTTTTGCGAGCAGCCAAAGTGCTAAAAAAATATTGGTTCAGCCCGACGGTAAAATAATTGTAGCTGGAAATTTTCAAGGCTCTAAAACAAAAGTTGGACTTATTAGATTTTTGGGCAATGGGCAATTAGACAGTGCTTTTGGCAGCAATGGAAGCCTCCAACAATCAATAGGTTCGGGCAATGATTTACTGATTGACCTTTGTCTTGGAAATAACAATACCCTTTGCGCACTAACATCATCAAGCATTGGAAATACCACTTGTGCTTTTGTACAATGGAATGGCAATGGAAGCCTCAATTCAAATTTTGGTATTGCTGGAGTTAAACCAATTGGTTACCAAGTGAGTAAATTTTTAATAGATGCCCAAGGCAATGCCTATTTATACAATAACAATAAAATATACCGCCATACCGCAGATGGCAATTTAGACTCAAGCTTTGGCACCAATGCCAGTTATAATTTCATGCAAAACCCAGGCGATGCTTTTTATAGCATGTGTATGACCAATGGCGCTGAATTGCGCCTTTTAGGTAGAACAAATAATTTGAATAATTATGATTTATTGCTCCATGCAATTGACAGCAATGGCGCCCTGCTCAACTATTTTGGCAGCAATGGAAAAGTAAAAGCGGCGGTGTCTGATTCTGTTAAATTTGAAAAATATACAGGAACAGTTTGCGCAACGCTTGCCCTTCCAAATGGCAGTTTAATGGTAGCCAGTAGCCTCAGCTTTTTAAATCAACACTATTTATTTATTTCTAAATTTTTACCCAATGGACAAAAAGATTTTAGCTTTGGCAACAAGGGCGTTCTTGATGTAAAATTTGCTGGTAATCCATCATACGCCTATTGCAGGTTAGCCTTTGGCCAAGACCAAAAGATAATAGTTGCAGCTGTAGCACAATTTGGAACCAGCTCTCCAAAATATGTTTTACAAGTTTTGAAAATTGACCAAACAGGTATGCAAGATCAAGGCTTTGCAAGCAATGGCATGCTCTTAGATTCTACCTTTACCAATTATGGCATTTCACTTGCCATGCAACAAACGGGCAAATTTATTTTGGCATGGAAAACACTCAACAGGTATAACAGCAATGGCAGCATTGACAA
>CANFSD010000090.1 GCA_947449515.1 Bacteroidota bacterium | reverse complement strand
TGCGTGATGGAAATATTAGAAATGCCTCCTAGGTTCAGACAGGCATCGTATTCAGCAAATAGCAATTGATCTCCTATAGGAACCAATGGTGCGCCTTGCCCTCCAAGGGCAATGTCCATATTTCTAAAATCACTCACCACTGGCAAATTGGTTTCAGCAGCAATGGCCGCACCATCTCCAATTTGAAGGGTAAACCCCGATTCAGGTTGGTGAAAAATGGTATGGCCATGCGAGGCAATCAAATCTACATGAAGTTTATTTTTTGCAATAAATTGATTGATCAATTGCCCCAAATAACGCCCATAAAAAGCATTTGTTTTAGGTAAAAGCTCCATACTTTGTTTGGGTAAATCTTGCAAACGCGCCAACCACATATCGCTGTAAGGAATTGTTTCGGCACAATGAATTTCATAAGCCCAATTGGCGCCTTGCCTATTAAATACACAGCAGGCCAAATCTACCCCATCCATAGAGCTTCCGCTCATTAAGCCAATAACCTGGTATATATCTTTCATTTGCAATGTAAAAATGCGCCAACGAATTTATAGGTTTTAAGTGAATACCCTGCCTAATTTAACCTAGAATTTTGTTTGTATAACATACAATCCTTAACTTGTATTTAAATAACAGGAATATGAGTGCAAACAGAAGAAATTTTATCAAGCAGGGTTCGGCGGCATTGCTGGGCGCTATGGCCATTCCTAACTTAATGGAAAATATCCAAGCCAGCCCTTTGCCAACTATCAATGGGGAAATCCTGCCTACAGATGAAAGCTATTGGCAATTGGTACGACAACAATTCCCTTTAACCAAAGACTGGGCCTACCTCAACAATGGCACTATGGGCCCCTCTCCTTACCCTGTTATTGAAGCCGTTAGAAAAGGAATGATGGATGGCGATCAATTTGGGAACTATGGCGGCTGGGAAGCCACCTCGGCTAAATTGGCAAAATTTGTTGGGGCCAACGAAAATGAAATTGCCCTCACCCATAATGTTACCGATGGTATAAATATTGTTTGTTGGGGCCTACCGCTCAAAAAAGGCGATGAGGTAATTATGACCACCCACGAGCATGTTGGCAATGCTTTTCCTTGGCTCAACCGTCAAATGCTGCATGGCATTGTAGTAAAAGTTTTTACGCCTGCCGCTACAGCAGAAGAAACCCTCAATAGAATAAAAGCACTCTATACAAAAAAAACACGGGCCATTGCCGTGCCGCATATTCCTTGCACACAAGGACAAATTTTACCCGTAAAAGAAATTTGCACTTGGGCCAAAGCCAATAATATTTTTGCCTTTATTGATGGCGCTCATGGTCCGGGGCAATTAGAAATTGACTTACACGATATGGGCTGCGATGCCTACGCCAGCTGCAGCCACAAGTGGATGCTTGGTCCTAAAGGCACCGGTTTCTTATATGTACGTAAAGATTTTCAAAGCACCTTACAAACCTATTTTGTTGGAGGTGGAAGTGATAATGGCAAATGGAATATGGCCAGCGTGCCAATTGCTACTGGCACCTATGCAGATTCTGCCCATAGGTATTATGGTGGAACACAAAATTTAGGCCTTTATAAAGGGGTGGATGCCGCCATAGATTTTATTGAAACCATTGGACTAAAAAACATCCATAATAGAATAAGTTATTTGGGAAAATATACCCAAGACCAATTGCTTTCATTAGGAGAAAAAATAGAATTAATTACCCCTACAGAAGAACGCTCACGCTGCGCGGTTAACGGCTTTAGAATTAAAGGTTTTGATTTTAGCAAATTCTATGGCAAATGTGCCGATGCAAAAGTGCGCATTAGAATGGTGCAAGAAAACGGGCTCAATTCTGTGCGTGTTTCCACACATATTTACAACAACACTCAAGAAGTAGATCGCTTTATTGAATTGGTAAAAAAGGAGTGCCAATAAGCAAAATTATTTACCTGTAATTACATCCAAAAGTGCATACAATTCTTCGTACTCTTTGATACCGGTTTTTTCTTCAGAACCGGCCAATAAGCAAATGGCGTATGGATTAAATTGTGTAATTACCTCTGCAACATTGGCAAGGTTATAGGGCAAATTCCAAATAATTTTATACTGCAAACAGATCTCTTTTAATTCGTCGGATCTATCTGCAATGGCAGCAGTTCCATTCAATTGGAAGCCATCGGCAAAAGGCGCATAAGCACACAAGGTATTGGCCAATTCAACGGCATCCATGCTGTCTATATCCAAGCTTTTAATAATGGGTTTTCCTATTTGAGAAAGGTCTTTTGCTGGTATGGCATTTTTCATTAATACCACATCCAATTGCAACAGCTCACTTAGCTCAGAAATTTCCTGCAAATCTTGTTCGCCAAATTCTCCTACTGTTGATGAACCAGTAGTCCAATCTATAATTTCCTTGGCTTTAATGGGCAATAAAAAATCTACTGAACTCGGGTCGAAACAAAAGCCCATATAGGCAATTCCCTCTGCTGCCGCAAAGCGCGCATCCGACAAATTGGTTATAGGACTGAGTTTAATTTTTACTGCTGTTTCCATATAAATTGGATAAATAATTTGCCCAACCTGCAATTGATGGAGCGGGGCAAAAGTAATTTAATTATGCCATTAAGAAATGACAAATACCCATATTTATTTTCGTTTAAAAATAGGCACATTGCTGCAGGCCTCACCATACATAATGCTCTTTGCATACGGCAAAAGTTTTGCAGTAATTTCAAGGTAAGCACTTGTAGGAATAGGTATTTCGCCGCATCCTTTCACAATAATGCGTTGGTCTTGGTAGGCCGTAAAATCTATTTTAGCCAATGCTTCTTGAAACAAAATACTTTCTGTTTCTTGGTTCGAACCGAAAAAATAACGCTTGGCAAAAGATTGCACGGCAACACCTAAAAGCATATAAGCCCAAACGGGAACAATGGCGTCTGCACTGCAATAAAAACTCACAATTTTTCCATTGTATTGGGCCCAATCATGTGCCTTTACAAAGTCTTTAAAATCTTTTTCTTTTAAAATAAGCTCCCTAAACAACCAAGGTTTAATGTCAAATAAAACCCTGTCGGCGCTGTCAAAATAATCTTCCAAATTGAGGGTAATTAAACCCGAATTGGCCAATTTATTTTCTATGGGTGCTTCGTTCATCGTAAATACACATTTCTATGAATGGTGCGCTTGCTAAGCACTTGCACCAAACTTGTATCTGCCTTAAAGAAGGTTTTTGAAACCAAATAATAATTACCCTGCAACAAGTATCCAAAATCTGCTTCACCAGAAGAATTTCCCTTTTGATAAAACAAATAAATACCACGGTTAATGTCTTCATAATTGGTATATAAAAATACATCGGCACCAGAAATTTTAGTGCCTAAAGTATAATCATATGTTTCTACAAAAAGTCTTCCATTAAACTCAGAGCTATCTATAGTAACAATGGTATTTCCATTGTTATTGCTATTGCCCGTATCTGTTTTGGTGCAGGCAACTAATAGGCTCAGTAATAAACTTAAAAACAAGAAATTATTTTTCATGCAGAAAGAATTGTTGGTTTATTAATTATTTTATTTCGCTAATCTTAATTGCATTGGTTCTAGATCTCTCTGTAATAGGCATACTGGCCGTATTAATTACCACATCGCCCGTTTTTAAATAGCCCATCTCTTGCAATTGGTCGTTGATATCTTGGATTGATTGATCGGTACTTTCAAAACCACGGTATAAGAAACCCCTAACACCCCAAACCAAGCTCATGGTTTTGAGCAAACGTGGATTGGTTGTAAAAATAAAAATGGCTGCCTTGGGTCTATAACTAGATAAGCGGTATGCAGAATAACCAGAGAAGGTCATTCCTACAACAGCTTTCGCTTTCAAGTGATCAGAAATACGAACGGCTGTAAATAAAATTTCATCCGAAATAAATGTTGGCGAAATTTCATCAGGACGTTTACCTTTAAAATAAGGTGCATTGGTTTTTTGTTCTACCTGGGCAATTGTCTTTTGCATGGCACGCACGCACAATTCTGGAAAGGCACCCACAGAAGTTTCGGCACTTAACATTACAGCGTCTGCGCCATCCATAACTGCATTGGCCACATCATTCACTTCGGCGCGTGTTGGCACCGGACTGGTAATCATGCTTTCCATCATTTGGGTTGCAATAATTACCGGTTTAGAGGCTTCAATACATTTTTTAACAATCATTTTTTGAAGCACTGGCACTTCTTCCATGGGCATTTCTACCCCCAAATCGCCACGCGCCACCATTATTCCATCTGCAACTTGAATAATTCTATCAATATTTACAATGGCTTCTGGCTTTTCAATTTTGGCAACCACACGCGGTTTCCATTCGTTCAGTTCAATAATGTTTTTAATGAAAATAACATCATCGGCATTTCTAACAAAACTCAATGCTACCCATTCAACTTTTTGTTCCAAACCAAATTTCAAATCGTCTAGGTCCTTTTGCGTCATGCTAGGAATAGACATTTTGGTATTGGGTAAATTAAACCCTTTTTTGTTGGTAAGGAAGCCACCAACTATTACTTCCGTTTTAATAAGGTTCTTTTTATTGGTTTCTACCACACGTAATTCAAGTTTACCATCATCTAATAAGATGCGCTCACCTTTATTAACGTCTTTGGGTAGGTTTTCAAAATTTACATATATTCTTTCGGCCGAACCGATGCATTTTTCGGTAGTAACTTCCAAAAAGGCACCTGTTTTGAGTTCTATTTTGCCGTTTTCCATTTCGCCAACACGCAATTTAGGGCCTTGCAAATCCAATAACATGGCCACATGGGTACCTAATTCGTCGTTTAGCTTATTAATATTATCAATTACCTTTTGGTGGTCTTCATAGGCACCATGGGAAAAGTTAAGCCTACAAACATCCACGCCTTCTTTCACAATGGCTTTTAAACTTTCGTAACTGCTGGTTGCCGGACCGATAGTGGCAATAATTTTGGTTCGGTTAAATTGTAATTCGCTCATAATCTTATATAATCCAACTGATTTTTGTTTTTATTTTTTCTGCGTCAATGGGTGCAATCAGCTGAACACCATTTATTTTCATGCCTTCACGGGCAAAGTTTAAACCATCAAAAAATTCCAAACCTCCTCTTACAATTAACAGGTAATCAAACTGTTTGAGTTCAGAAAACAATATTACACCCATTTCTTTATTGGCTATTAAATAGAAATCTAGGTGATTTTCTTCGTCGTGAAAAGCAAATTTTGAAAAACTTGTCTCAGATTTGGGATTAAAGTCGGGCAACTTGAGATCGGCCACCCTTTCAAAATCAAAAGAAGCTACTTGGTTCAGAAAAAAGCAGAGTTTGCTAGCCTTATGTCCTGAAACAAAGCCAAATAGCAAGAATGCTACATCCTCTTCTACCTCTAATTGAAGTTTTTTCAAGCACACAAAGTAAGGTATTTTGCTTGAAAATTGCTCAAAAAAGGAATATTTAAGGACCGAAAATCAAAAAAATAACATATAAATGAAGCGATTACAGGAAAACTTGGTTTTTATTTACAAAAAGTAGTTTATTTGCAACCTATTAAATCTTAAGAAAATGTCAGATATCAAAGGAAGAGTTAAGACCATCATTATGGACAAACTTGGCGTTGAGGAAAGTGAAATCAACGATGATGCAAGTTTTACGAACGACTTAGGTGCCGATTCATTGGATACCGTTGAGTTAATCATGGAATTTGAAAAAGAATTCAACATTGCTATTCCAGACGACCAAGCTGAAAAGATTGGAACCGTTGGACAAGCTGTTTCTTACATCGAGCAAAACGTAAAAGGTTAATTTATTAATCACTAATGCTTTCCCGCAGAGTTGTAGTAACAGGCCTAGGTGCTATTACGCCAATCGGAAACACCTTACAAGACTATTGGGATGGATTATCAAATGGGGTTAGTGGCTGCGCGCTCACTACCCAATTTGATACATCCAAGTTTAAAACCAAATTTTCTTGCGAAGTTAAGAATTTCGACCCCACCCAATTTATTGACAGAAAAGAAGCCCGTCGCATGGACCGTTTCACCCAGTTTGCCATTGTGTCAACTGATGAAGCGATTAAAGATGCAGCTTTCAACGATACCTTAAACAAAGACCGCGTAGGCGTTATTTGGGGAACAGGTATTGGCGGACTTCATACGTTTTTACATGAGGTGCGCGAATTCGCCAAAGGTGATGGTACGCCTAGATTTAGCCCATTCTTTATTCCCATGATGATTGGGGATATTTCTGCGGGTATGGTCTCTATCCGTCATGGATACCGTGGACCAAATTTTGTAACAGTTGCCGCTTGTGCATCTTCTTCAAACGCTATTGCCGACGCTTTTAATTATATCCGTTTAAACAAAGCAGATGTGATTGTAACTGGTGGTTCGGAAGCATGTGTTAATGAGGCCGCCATTGGTGGTTTCAATGCCATGAAAGCTTTGAGCGAAAGAAACGACGATCCTGCAACTGCTTCAAGACCTTTCGATCTCGACCGTGATGGCTTTGTATTAGGAGAAGGTGCTGGTGCATTGATCCTAGAAGAATACGAACATGCCAAAGCGCGTGGCGCAAAAATTTACTGCGAAATTATGGGTTGCGGCCTTTCGGCAGATGCTTACCACATGACAGCCCCACATCCTGAAGGTTTGGGAGCTACCAATGTAATGAAGTATGCCTTGGAAGATGCTGGTATGAAACCCGAAGATATTGACTATGTGAATGTACATGGTACTTCTACGCCGTTGGGAGATCCGCAAGAAATAAAGGCAATCATGTCTGTTTTTGGCGACCATGC
>CANFSD010000089.1 GCA_947449515.1 Bacteroidota bacterium | reverse complement strand
CGTCCACGCTCGTACAGTTTTATTAAAGGGGTTGCAAAAATAGGGCATGTTTTTTTAATTCACAACTAAATGTGCAAAAAAATCTCATTTCGCCCTAAAATGGGATGCGAATATAGGTAGCTTTTGGTTTAGAAAGAAATAAATAAGTGTCTGCAGGTCTATTATTTGCCTATTTTTTGGTAAAATGCTTTAAAAATGGCAATTCCCAAGTTAATATTTCACAAATTTTTTGTACCGGTAATCGCCTTTTGAGTTAGTTATGGCCATAATATAAACTCCAGGACGGTAAGATTGGACATCAAAACTTATTTGATAATAGGGTGGATTGTAATTATCAATAGCGGGTAAAATTTGTTGGTGAACCACCTTTCCATAGTAATCAAATATATATAGTGTGGCTGTTAGGCCCTTATTTTGGGCGAAGGTGAAGGTTAAATTGTCTGTTGGACCTAAAAAAGTGGGAATAATGTCAAATTCCAATCCACTGCATGGACCATCGGAATAATACAGTACCCCATTTCTATACCTTGCTTCGCAGTCGTTACGGTAGGTTTTACCATCACAACCACAAACTGGTTTATAACTTGGGTCTGGGCAATAAAACCCTGGCGAAATACTTAATTGGTCTATACATTGGCCTTTGCTTTGTGTGGCCGCACCCCAAAAAAATAATATGCTTAGGAGGAATGTTTTCATTAGGTTGACACTTATTTGGGCCAGGTAAAATAAAACTTACTTCCTTCGTTTTCGGCAGATACAAGCCATATTTTTCCACCCTTTTCTTCAACTAATTTTTTAACTATGGCAAGTCCAACTCCTGTACTTTCAAACGTATCCCTTGCTTGCAGGGTTTGGAAAATAACAAATATTTTTTCATGAAATTCCGCTGCAATCCCGCTTCCATTATCAGCAATACAGAATTCATAGAAATTAGCATTTACAACACAATTTATTTCAAGGCGAGGTGCAGGGTTGTAGTTGTATTTAAAGGCATTGCTTATTAAGTTGGAGAACACCTGTTCCAAGGCAATTTTTTCAGTAGTTATTATAGGCAAGCCATCTTGTATATTGATGGAATAATTTTCAGGTGGATGAATGGTGCTAATAATTTCTTTGATTTGGCTTTCAACCTCATAGGTTTCGGATTGGGATTTTACCCTTCCTACCCTGGAATATTGAAGAATGCCATCAATCAAATTCTCCATTCTATAAACTCTTTTCCTCAGCAGGTCGAGGTTTTTTTGCGTATCTGGTTCAATCTTGCCTTCCAAATCTTCTTCAATCCATTGACTAAGATTATTGATTCCTCTCAAGGGAGCCTTTAAATCGTGTGAAACGATATAGGCAAATTGGTCAAGTTCTTTGTTCTTCTTTTCGAGTTCCTGATTGTATAAATGAATCAGCCTGCTTGATTCTTTCTTTTCTGTTATATCAAATCGGATAGATAAATATTGGTAGGGAATGCCCTGTTCATTCACGAATGGAATAATGGTTGAATCAATCCAAAACAATTCGCCACTTTTCTTGCGATTGCAGATTTCTCCTTGCCAAATTTTACCTGTAATAATGGTTTGCCATACTTCTTGCCAAAATTCATTGGGGTGGTATCCACTGCTAATAATACGGTGATTTTCCCCAATTAATTCATCCAATTCATAGCCACAAGAATTACAAAAATTTGGATTGGCAGAAATTATAACTCCATTTGGATCGGATATGGATACTAATGCAGCGGTATCTATAGCTTCCTTAAAGTTGCGTAGTTCTTTGTAGGATTCATTTTCACTCAAATTAGCTGTTCTTTCGAGTGCGGCATATTCGTTTTGAAAGTCGTTGTAGCTTTGGTCTACCAAATGCAGCAGGGCTTCCATATTTTCAATATTAGGAAGCGTTTCGCCATAAAGCTTATTCAGCTGTCGTTTTAGTAATTTATGCATGAAATAATTCCTAACAAATTTAAATATTTAAAGGAATGTTGGTGCTATTATTTTCTATATGGTTTCACTAAAACTGGTAATAGTCATGGTTTGGTTGTGCAGTTCGCATTTGGCTTCAGGCGAAAAAGGAGAAATTTCACCATAAGAATAAAAACCGCAAAGGGTAGTTTGTTTTCCTAGCACTTCTGCTACAGCTTCAACTTCTTCTTCAATAATTTGTTTGAGTACTAATTTTCTGCCAACACAACTAATCAAAATAGACAGGCTTGGTGTTTGGCCAGGGAAATTAAGTAGGGAGTTTTTTGCGGCACCAGATGCGCCTTCAATCAGGCGGTCAAAATTTGCTTTCATTAACCTTACATGTGACCCCTCTGGGATATCGCCTGCAAAGGTTAAAGATTGAGTGGCTTCGTCTACGCCCAAAATGGTTCTAACAACAGGTTCGCTGTCTTTTTCTATCCTTAGATTTAGCGGAAACAATAAGCCCGAAGATGGAAGTTCACTTGCAAGCTCACCCAAAAAGGTTTTGTATAAGGCTAGTGCAGGTTTTCCATCCAACTCATACAGCACATTGTTGTTGGATTTGGTTACCAATCTTTCCACACCAAAGCTATCCCAACCGCCCATGCTGCCATAAGATATTCGTAGGTTTTTGCCATAAAATCCGATGGCAGTTACGTGATTTTTTTGTGCTTCTCCGCTTTCGCTGATGGTATATGTTTCAGAAAAATTTGGCCCATCTGCTGCTAATCCGCCTGTTATTCTTACCATGCGAGGCGTTTTTGACCTCATGCCATTTACCAATTCAGATCCATTAATGGTTAATCCTTCGCTAATAACAAATACATGTTTGAGGTCTTCCTTGGGAAGTTTTTCAACTAAGTTTTGGCCAGTTAAGAAGCTATCGCTTGCTTTAGATATTGGCTCACTTACATAGCTTATGGTTGATTTTTCAAATTCTATTAAGGTTGCAACCAAGGTGCCGTCATTTACAGTGGTGCCACAAATTTCACCAGCTGTAGTTCCTCCAATAAAAACAGTTTCAGGAAATTTTTCTTTGAGTAATTTAACCGCTTTACCCTCTTTTATTAATTGGGTCGAACCAAAAATAATGGCTAATGTTGGATTTATTTCTTTCGATTTTTCTTGTACATTTTCCCAATTATTTTCTGGAGAATAAAGTAGTTGGCTTGTAATCATTGGCAAATTTCTTTTCAGCAATATAATAGCTACTTATTCATATTGTCAAAAAAATTCTATGTAAATTGCATCCTACATGGTAAAAAGAGACTTTTATATTATTCGTCATGGCGAAACAGAGTACAATAAATTAGGTATAGTTCAAGGTAGTGGGGTTGATATGCCATTAAATGATTTGGGGAAAAGCCAGGCACAGAAATTTTACAATCGTTACAAGGAAATTCAATTTGATAAAATTTACACTTCAGCCCTAATAAGAACCCAGCAAAGTATTATGCCGTTTATAGCGGCAGGACATACATTTGAGTCTAATGCAGCACTTAATGAAATTTCGTGGGGCGTGTTTGAAGGCAAACCTCAGAGCCCGGCAGAGCGTGAAAAATATTGGAACGTAGTGAAGGCTTGGAACGAAGGAAATTACCATGCAAAAATTGACCATGGAGAAAGTGCGAGTGAATTACAGGCAAGGCAAATTCCATTTATTGAAAAGTTGAAAAATGATGGGCACAATTGTGTATTAATTGCCATGCATGGAAGGGCTTTAAAAAGCTTCTTGTGTACCCTATTAAATGAACCCTTATTAAATATGGAAAAGTATGGTCATAGTAATTTATGCCTTTATCAATTACACTACAATGGTAAGGATTTTCAGTTAGTTAAAGAAAAAGATACTGCACACTTGAATGCATAAAAAAAGCCTCCAATTGGAGGCTTTTTTTATGCGATATTTTTACAACAATTATCTTAAAATTTCTCTTGAAATTACAATGCGATTTACCTCGCTTGTACCTTCATAAATTTGAGTGATTTTAGCATCACGCATAAGTCTTTCTACATGGTATTCTTTTACATAGCCATAACCACCATGTACTTGAACGGCTTCAGTGGTAACCCACATGGCGGTTTCTGATGCAAATACTTTGGCCATTGAACTAGCCAGTGCGTAATCTTTGCCTTGGTCTTTTAAGTAAGCAGCTTTCATTACCATTAACCTGGCAGCTTCAATTTGGGTTGCCATATCTGCCAATTTAAATTGAATGGCTTGGTGATGCATGATTTCTTTTCCAAAAGCTTTACGTTCTTTAGAATATTTAACAGCTAATTCATAGGCGCCACTGGCTATTCCTAATGCTTGCGCTGCAATTCCGATGCGACCTCCAGCCAAAACTTTCATGGCAAATTTGAAACCAAATCCGTCTTCGCCAATTCTATTTTCCTTTGGAACTTTTACATCTTGAAACATAATAGAATGTGTATCGCTACCACGAATACCCATTTTATCTTCTTTTTTACCTACGGTTACACCTGGCGAATTTTTTTCTACTATGAATGCATTGATGCCTTTGTGACCTTTTTCTACATGTGTTTGGGCAATTACTAAATAGTAGGTGGCAGAATTACCATTGGTAATCCAGTTTTTTGTTCCATTTAATAGGTAATGATCGCCTTTGTCTTCTGCTGTGGTTCTTTGAGAAGTAGCATCACTTCCAGCTTCTGGCTCTGAAAGAAGAAAAGCACCATGCACTTGGCCGCTTGCCATTGGCACTAAGTATTTTTGTTTTTGTTCTTCAGTTCCGTAGGTTTCAAGACCCCAACATACCAAAGAATTATTTACAGAAACTACCACAGAGGCAGATGCATCTATTTTTGACAATTCTTCCATTGCCAAAACATATGAAATAGTATCCATGCCCGAACCACCGTATTTGGGGTCAACCATTATTCCTAGGAATCCTAATTCTCCTAACTTTTTAATTTGTTCGTAAGGAAATTTCTGTTCGTTATCGCGTTCAATTACACCGGGTAACAATTCTGTTTGTGCAAAATCACGTGCTGCTTGTTGCACATTTAAATGCTCTTCTGTAAAGTCAAAGTTCATATACTTACTATTAATTTGGGCGAATATAGAATTTGCTTAAACATAATCAAATGATTGAAATCTGATTTTACTTAAGCGGTTTTAATTTTTTTCTCTATGGCACTGGTTGAATAACCTTCAATAAAGTCAATTGTTTTTACTGACCCCCCTTTTGCAGTAACAATATCGTAGCCTACAATTTTTTCGGGCTGGTAGTCGCTGCCTTTTACTAATATATCTGGCCTAACCAATTGTATGAGTTCGTAAGGTGTTTCTTGCTCAAACAATACCACTGCATCTACAAATCCTAAAGAGGCAAGGATTTGTAGCCGCGCTCCTTCATCCTGAATGGGTCTATGTGGTCCTTTTAGTTTACTTACTGAAGCATCTGTATTTAATCCTAAAACCAAAACATCTCCTAAATCAGCAGCTTTTGCTAAATAATCTACATGTCCTTTGTGTAAAATATCAAAACAGCCATTTGTAAAGACTATTTTTTTTCCAGCAGCTTCCCATAGTTTTACTTGGTTTTGAAGGCTATCCCAGGTAAAAATTTTTTGAAGAACAGAATTAAGCTTGCTCATTTTCTTTTTTCTTTTGTTTAGACAAAACAATCAAGGATGCCATTGCTCCTAGTGCAATTAATACTAGCATTTGAATGCCGTGTACCATTGTTGCGTATGCAATACCATCTTCTTTGGCTACGCCAAACAGTAACAATGATTGCATTACAAAAAAATGGTAGGTACCAGCACCAGCGCCTGGGGCAGGTAAAACAACACCAATAGTACCAATAGCGAAAACGGTTAGGCAATCAACAAAATTCAAATGGGAAGTTGCATCCATGGAGAATAAGCACACATACATCATTAAGATGTAACCTAGCCAAATTAACAAGGAAAGGAATACAAACAGGTAAGGATTTTTCACATGGCGGATGCTCAATAAACCGTCTCCAAACCCTTGGATCATTTCAAAAATTCTAATAAATAAGGCGCTTTTAACGAGTTTTTTTCTGAGCACAAAAAGTAAAATGCCAATGAGAAATAATAGGCCTAAAACAATCCATTTTATTGGTATTGTTTGGTTTTCATTTGTTGTGTTTTGGCTATTCAATGCCGATTGAATAAAATTACTTATTAAATCGAATTGCATTAGAAAAATAAGGCCAAGTATCAATACCAAGATTGCCATATCTACCAAACGCTCTGTAACAACTGATCCTAATGATTTTTCAACGGGAACGTCATCTGTTTTGCTGATGGCTGCACACCTTGAAACCTCGCCAGCCCGCGGGATGATGTAATTCATCATATAGCCAATTAACACAGCATAAAAGCTATTAGTTGCGCTCACCTTAAAATGCATCGCATCATATAATTGGGTGGCGCGGTAGGCTCTAATCCAATGGCTTAATAAAGAGATAAATACACCAAGTGTTAACCAATATAAATTGGCATTGGCCATTTTCTGAAATAACTCTGTCCAATTGGTATCCTTAAAAACTAGAAAGAGGAATCCTCCCCCAACCAGCAGTATTATTCCGTATTGGATGAGTTTTTTCAAAGTTATTTAGTGGGTTAATTTGTTGTTGTGATCAGGATATATCGCGATAGGCGCATATTTTTTAGCCTCTTCAAAATCCATGATACAATATGAAATAACAATGATATGGTCGCCAGTGGCAGCTTTTCTGGCCGCAGGACCATTTAAGCAAATCATTCCCGAACCTCTTTCACCTTTTATTACATAGGTTTCTAGGCGTTCGCCATTATTAATGTTCACCACGTGAACTTTTTCGTTTTCAATCATGTTTGCCGCATCCATCAAATCTTCATCAATGGTAATGCTGCCTACGTAGTGCAATTCCGT
>CANFSD010000088.1 GCA_947449515.1 Bacteroidota bacterium | reverse complement strand
TATTCCAAATCCATTGGCAACGCCGGCGAAAGATACCACCTATATAGTAAGGATATCTGATGGCTCTTGCGCAATTTTGGACTCAGTTTTTGTGAAAGTAAATAAATTCCCAATTGTTAGTGCTGGTAACGATCAAAAACATTGTCCTGGAGATTTTGTAACACTTAACGGAAATGTAATTGATTACACGCGTTTTAATTGGGCGCCAGCAATGGGCTTAAACGACAAGTTATTGATGCAACCAACCGCCTCTGTTGCGGGTAAAACGATGTATGTATTAAATGCATGGAATGGCTACTGCTATAAGAGTGATACTGTAATGGTTGACATGAGTCCTAAAATTACAGCAAAATTTGATGCTGACCCTAATTTTGGATTGGCGCCACTTAATGTAAACTTTACCAATAAGAGCACAAACGGCAATTTTTATGAATGGAATTTTGGTGATTTAAGTGCTGTGTCAAACGACGAAAACACTACCCATACCTACACGGATGAGGGGATTTATAATGCTTTATTTACGGTCAAAGACAGCATGGGTTGCACAGATACCATTTCAAAGAGTATTCAAGTAATTATTAAAGACACTGTATTTGTTCCTAATGGCTTTACGCCAAATGGTGATGGCTTGAATGATTTATTTGTTCCAATTTTTAGCATTGGTAGGTTTGAATTTCTTGAGCTTTCTATTTTCAACCGTTGGGGTGTGCAGGTATTTGAAACCAAAATGCCTGGTGGAACTTGGTGGGATGGAAAAATCAACGGAACGCCAGAGCCTCCAGGACTTTTTACCTACTTAATTGTAGCAAAAGACAAAAAAGGCAAATCGTATGAATTTACAGGTACGGTTGCCATTGTGAGATAGCATTAGATTAATATAGCTTGCAGTGCTTCTATACTGTAAATAGGGGCACTACAAGTTTTATCTGTACAAACCCAAGCTGTTGTTTTTTGAGTCTCTCCATTTTTAGCTTGTAACAATGGAATATTGCTATTTCCTGGATGCACAAGAATTGCGGTATTGAATTGAAAACTGTTACCCAATTCTTGTTTCCAAATCTTCGCGTAATCTCCCTTTATTATTATTTGTTTAAAGGCTTTTTCCTGCATAGAAATTAACTGCATCCAATTGCTGTAACCATTTGGAAATTTTTGCATTTTAGGAATAATGCGGGCAAGCATATTTTCCTGTATCTTTGCATAATCATTTCGCTCAAAATAATAGGCTAAACGGTTTAAGCATTTAGCTAAAATGCTATTTGAGGCAGGAATGACATCGTCGTTTACTTCAATTTTTCTGGTAATTAAAGTTGCTTGTTTAGATGAGGTAAAGAAAAACAAACTAGTTTCTCGGTCGAAAAATTGTTGCAAGCATTCTTCCATTAATTGCTGTGCAAGTAAACAATATTTCTCTTCGGCACCCGCCTCAAATAATACAAGAAGGGCCTCTATTAAGCAGGCATAATCTTCAGCAAATCCTGGAATACTTTTTTGCTTATTTTTATAAATGCGGTAAACTTGGTTTCCTTCTAAACACCATAATAGCAAAGAATCCATTGCTTGGGTGGCATGTTCCAAATAATTATTTTCTGGCAAGTAAAAATGTGCTTGTGCATAGCCTTTAATCATCAGGGCGTTCCAGCTGCAAATGATTTTATCATCTAAGCCAGGTGCAATTCTTTTTCCTCTTTCTAGTAATAATAATTTACGACATTGATTTATTTTTTGCTCAATTTCATTTGTTGTCAATTGGTAATTGGCAGTGAGTTCTTCTATGGATTTGGTTCGGAATAAAATATTGCCTTCTTCCCAATTACTTTCTTTTGTTACTGAAAAATAATCACAGAAAAGCGACGCATTTTCTTCTAATATTTCATGCAATTCTTCAAATTCCCAAACGTAATATTTGCCTTCAATTCCCTCGCTGTCGGCATCCAAAGCAGAGTAGAAACCTCCATCGGGAGCAGTCATAAAATTGCTAATAAATTGATGGGTGTGTGCAACTA
Source organism: Bacteroidota bacterium (assembly GCA_947449515.1). Lineage (GTDB taxonomy): Bacteria > Bacteroidota > Bacteroidia > UKL13-3 > UKL13-3 > B1. The sequence goes on along the minus strand of CANFSD010000088.1, from coordinate 4,919 downwards.
CTTTTTCAAAAATTGGTTCGTTGAAATACTTTGCTGCCATGGCATAAGTGCCTAATAATTGGGCATTGTCATATAACATTTTTTCAAAATGAGGAACTTTCCAAAAGCTGTCTGTACTATATCTGGCAAATCCTCCAGCCAAATGATCAAAAATGCCTCCTTCATACATTTTGTGTAAGGTGGTTTTAACGGCCTCTGCAAAAATGGGTTCTTTGGTGATATGATGAATACCGATAAATAATTCCCATTGGTTGGGTAATGGAAATTTGGGCGACCAATTATAGCCACCCCAAGTTAAATCGAATTGTTGTTTCCATTTTTGCAATAATTGCATCAATAGCTCAAAATTGTTATTACTGCGAATAGTTGATTCAAACTGATCTAGTTTGCGAATGCCATTGCTTAATTGGGTAGCAAATTGAAATGCTTCTTCTTTTTTCTCTTCATAAAATTGATGTAGGCTCAGCAAAACATTTTCCCATTTTTGTTTTGGGAAATAAGTACCTCCGTGTAATGGTCTTCCATCTGGCAGTGTAATCATATTCAAAGGCCATCCGCCTTGGCCGGTGATCAATTGAAGGGCATCCATATAGATTTGATCTATGTCTGGACGTTCTTCTCTGTCTATTTTAACACAAATAAAATGCGCGTTCATAATAGCTGCTGTTTCTTCATCTTCAAAACATTCATGTGCCATAACATGACACCAATGACAGCTGCTATATCCTATGCTTACTAAAATTAGTTTATCTTCTGCTTTGGCTCGATCCAAAATACTTTCATCCCATTCTACCCAATTAACAGGGTTATAAGCATGTTGCAATAAGTAAGGACTTTGAGCGCTTATTAGTGCATTGGTAAATTTGTGTTCGGCCATAAAAATTATTTTATACAAAGAAAGCAATTATACGAGCTGCTTTGTTTTATTTTGAGGGAATATGGCGTCAGATTTTTTTGATTTTAAGGAATTCAGGGTGTTTCATAAACAGTCGGCTATGAAAGTAGGCACAGATAGTGTGCTTTTAGGCTGTTTAGTGAATGTTTTGGGCTCGGAAAAGCAAGTCCTTGATATTGGCACTGGTTGTGGAATTTTATCTTTAATAATGGCACAAAGGTGCAAGGCTGATATTGATGCCATTGAAATAGAGGAATTGGCATTCCAAGAGGCCAGTTTTAATTTTAGCAATTCAAAATGGGCAAATAGGTTACATGCTAAAAATATTTCCCTTCAAAAGTTTGTGCAATCAAATGCAAAAAAATACGATTGTATAGTTAGTAATCCACCTTATTTTGAAAGCGCCCGTAATTTTAAAATTGAAGATTCACAGCGCAAATTAGCAAGACAAGACACTCAGTTACCTTTTGAGGACTTGGCAATGGCGGCAGGTCAATTGTTAAATGAAACTGGTTTATTTTGGTTGGTTTTGCCTCCTGAGGCGGCTAGTAATTTTCAAATAATAGCAGCGCAATATCAATTATTTTTAAATCGTGATTATGCTATTTATCCAAATGCCGAAAGTGCTATTAGACGTAAGGTGCAAGCCTATAGTAAAATAAAAATGCCACTTTCAGAAGAGGACATAATTTTGCTTTCTACAAACAAAGAAAAAACAAGTTTTTATTTTAATTTGACCAAAGATTTTTATTTGGATCAGCAGAAATCCAGGTAGTTTATTGCGAGCTATTTAAAGGCAACACCATATTTTTCTAATTCTTTTAAAATGGGTTCGTAAAACTCTCTTGTTAAAGGTATTTGAACCCCACGTGCTTTAATTTTTCCTTGAAGCACCAATTTGGTTGCAATAGCCATAGGGAGTCCAACGGTTTTAGCCATAGCTGTAAGTGTTTCATTTTCGCCATCTACTATTAAGTAGGAATGTTCATGAAAAAGTTTGTTGTTAAGTTGGTAGCTTATTTCATGTTTCATTACTATTTGATCTAATTCTCCTGCTTTTAATTGCCATTTTTCTTGGAGAAGTTTTTGTAATGCTTGTGCTGGGGTAACTTCCTTAATCCCAATGGCAATTTCTTCTAATAGGCCGAGCCAAGTAAGTTTTTTAAAGAGTTTACTAGATTTGCCTATGCCCAAGAATTCGGCCAACTTGGTTTCAATATTTTGCGTAGTTGCGCTAGGAATAAGTGCTGTAATAAGTTCTCTGAAACTTAGTCTTTCTGAATTTGGTAAGGTATAGGTGTCGTCTGTAAGACCTAATTTTACAAGGCAATTCCAAGCTTCTGAATATCCTTTTTTACGCAATGTTCCACGTAAGACGGTTTTGGCCGAACCAATTCCATATGGTTCGATATAACTTAAGGAATCTCTATTTGCATATGCTTCATAATTTCCAACTTTGCCAACCTTGATTGTTTTTGTTTGGGAAAAAATTCTATTGGGTGGAATAAATTTCAATAAACCATTTTCTAAATACCTGGCAGTTGCCTGTCCGGCCAACACCACATTTCTGGGATTCCATGTAAACTTATAATTCCAGGGATTATTGTCAAATGCAGGTGCAACTAAACCGCCACAATAGGATTCAAAAGATTCTATTTTCCCGCCTTTTGCTTGAATATTTTGAATCATTTGCATGGCAGATAAATGGTCAATACCAGGATCTAATCCAATTTCATTTAAAAAGAGGATATTGGCTTGTAAGGCTTGTGAATGCAATTGCTTCATTTCATCACTTAAATAGGAAGCAGTAATCAAATGCTTTTTGTATTTAAGACAATCGTTTGCTGCTAATAAATGCAAATGCGCAGGTAGCATTGAAATTACAATATCTGCAGCGGCAATATAATTTGCTCTTTGTTTCGCATTATTTATATCTAACGATACAGCAATGCCATTTTTGCTTTTGCCTATTTTTTTTTGTGCCAAGGCAAGGTTTGCATCAGCAAGGGTAATATGCCACTTTTCTTTGGTGGCATGGGCCAATAAATATTTAATTAAATAACTTGCAGATAAGCCTGCTCCAATTATTAATATTTTTTTCATTGTATGGTTCTTAAGCCTAACAAAAATAGGTATTGACTTCAATTTTAAACTAATTAAAGTCAGTATTTTGTTCGCAATAATTTATTAGTAACAACTAGTTGCCGTTAGACTCTGGTAGGGTTTTAATAATTTTAATTTTGGAGCCAGGTTTTAATATTGCGCCAGCATTGAGTTCATTCCAAATTAATAAATCTTCTTCGTTTACTTGGTATTTTTCTGCTATGGTTTTGGTGGTTTCGCCCCTTAATACCGTATGGTCTATTTGGGTTAGCATATCTTCTTTAAGTAAATTTTCTTGTTTGGTATCCTCTAAGGTTAGTGTATCGTTTACTATTTTTTTTGCCAAACTACTTGCATAGAGCCTGTCTTGTGGCAAGGCAATATAATAAGTTTTATTTAAGGGAACATTTATAAAAGGCTTACGTAGCCAAGGATTGTAGAGCTTTACGATTTTATAATTGCAGGCATTTTGCAAGCTCCAAGCAGCCAAACTACTGATGCTCAAATCTACCTTTACATACACCACAGCTTTCTTTTGGTATAGGTCATTGTAGGGTATGTTAAAGCCATATTTTTTAGGATTTTCACAAATATCCTTTATGGCTATGATTCGAAATAAATAACGTGCAGTTTCTGTATTTAAATAGAGGTCGAAATAGTTATTGATGTTTTGTGATTTGATTTGTTTTTTTACTCCTTCAATACCCATGTTGTAACTTGCTGCAACCAAGCTCCAATCCTTTAATTGTGCATAGGCTTCTTTAAAATATAAACAGGCGGCATAAGTTGCCTTTTCTAAATGGTAGCGTTCATCCACTTCCTCAGAAATTTCTAATCCATAACGTTTTCCAGTTTTGTCTAAAAATTGCCAAAAACCCGCTGCACCTGCAGGTGAGACAACATTTTGTAGGCCGCTTTCTGCCAAAGCGAGGTATTGAAAATCCAAAGGAATTTGTTGTTCAATTAAGATTTTAGAAATGGTTGGCAAATATTTATTTGCTCTCTTAAGCATTAAAAGCGTTTGCGATTGCCAATATACATTGGTAAGAATTTCTTTATCGTAACGCTCCGCAACATCATTGTCTGAGAGCGGAATTACTGTTCCTGCAAAGTTGATAGATTTGGGCATTGCCAAAGAGTATACCCTGTAATATTGTTGAAACTCTTCTAGGTTTTTTTTGTCTTCGGTTCGGGTATGACTTTCAAAAAACAGCACTATTAATATCAGTGTGAGGGTGCTTACTAACCAAACAATTCTTTCTTTTACTTTCATGTAAATTTGTATTAAACCTTTTGAACTTGCTGTTGCAATATTTCATCTACAAATTGGCGGTGGTTACTTAGCCTTGGTACTTTGTGTTGCCCTCCTAATTTCCCCGAATTTTTCAACCAATTGTGAAAGCTACCCTTGGGCAATATTTTTACAAGCGGCTGGCTCATGGCCATGTCTTTGTAGCGTTTTGCTTCGTAGTCAGAGTTCTGTTGTTTGAGGGTTTGGTCTAATAACGCAACAAAGGTTTCAAAATTATTAGGTGCTTTTTCAAATTCAATTAACCATTCATGACCACCATTGTTGTTTTCAGTAAAATAAATTGGCGCGGCGGTATAATCTATGATAAGCGCATCTGTTTGGTCACAGGCAGTTTTAATAGCAAAATCTGCATTTTCAATCACCAATTCTTCCCCAAAAGCATTAATAAAATGTTTGGTTCGACCCGTAATTTTAAACCTAAATGGTTTAATAGAAGTAAACTTAATAGTGTCACCTATAATGTACCTCCAAAGGCCTGCGTTGGTTGAAATTACAAGGGCGTAATTTTCATTTATTTTAACTTGTTCTAGGTTCAATGTTTTTGGAAATTCTTTGCCATATTCACTCATAGGCATAAATTCATAATAGATCCCGTAATCCAACATTAGC
>CANFSD010000087.1 GCA_947449515.1 Bacteroidota bacterium | reverse complement strand
TTAGTAGCTGAAGTAGTTGATAATACTACCAGTCGTGGAAGAACCATCCGTTTCTTATTTGATGGTACCGACGAAGAATTGCGCAAGTTAATTGACAAATTAGGTGAGATGCCTATTCCAAAATACATGGGCAGAGATGTAGATAAAAATGACAAAGAGCGTTTCAATACTATTTTTGCTAAAAACGTAGGTGCTGTAATTCCTCCAACTGCTGGTTTACATTTTAGTCGTGAACTAATGATGCGCCTTGAAATTAAAGGTATTCGTTTCCCCGAACTTACCTTGCACAATGGCTTAGGATCTTTTAGAACTGTTGAAGTAGAAGACTTAACCAAGCATAAAATGGATTCTGAGTTCTACGATATTCCTAGAGAAACAACGGAAATAGTTAATACTGCCATCGCAGAAAAAAGAAAGATTGTAGCCGTAGGTAATTCAGTAATGCGTGCTTTGGAATCATCGGTTTCTTCTGCAGATAGGTTAAATCCATTGAGCGGTTGGACAGACAAATTCCTTTTCCCGCCTCATGATTTTAAGATTGCCAATGTTCTGATTTCTAATTTTCATCCACCAGAGTCAACTTTGTTGATGGCTACTGCTGCTTTTGCTGGTTTTGAATTATTGGAAGAAGCCTACAACGAAGCTATTAAAAAGAAATACCGTTTCTTGGCTTACGGTGATGCAATGATTATTATCTAAGGCTTTCCGGCATTGCCCTTTTACTTTAATTCTATTACGCTTTTCTAATGAAGAAATATGCTTTAATTGTTGCAGGAGGAAAGGGTTTACGCATGGGGGCCGATTTACCCAAACAATTTCTTGAATTGGCTGGTTTGCCTGTATTGATGCATACCATAAAGGCTTTTAGACAAATAGAAGATATCCATATTACGCTGGTACTGCCGGCAGATCATATGGATTATTGGGCAACGCTGTGTAAGTTTCATCAATTTAGTATTCCGCATCAATTGGTTGAGGGTGGGTCTTCTCGTTTTCAATCTGTGAAGAATGGCTTGGCAAGTGTTCCAAAAGAGGCATTGGTAGCCATTCATGATGGGGTAAGGCCATTGGTTTCGACCCAAGTAATTAATGATGGTTTTTTAACGGCTACAGAAAAAGGCAATGCCATTGCTGTAGTTCCTTTAAAAGATTCACTCAGAAAACAAGAACTTGAAAAGAACTTTGCAGTAAACAGGGCCAATTATTTTTTGGTTCAAACGCCACAAACCTTTCAAAGCAACAGTATTCAGGAAGCTTACGAAGCAGCTGCCGACGATAATTTTACAGATGATGCAAGTGTTTTGGAGGCGCAAAATAAAACCATACACCTCATAACCGGTGATTACAAGAATATTAAAATTACCACACCAGAAGATTTATTGATTGCAGAAGCTTTTTTGCGCAATTAAAATATACCCTTAGCAATTAAGTAGGGAACTATTAGCCAAAGAATTCCTTTTATTAGGAAAAACACAAAACCCATCAAGCCTAGGCGTTTAACAACGGCTTTAAACCTGTTACGCCCAGTTGGACTAACAGGGCATTCTAATGGTTTATCTTGGGCTTTATCGATGCTTTTCATATAAGAAGGCACAAAAGTAGTTTTATTTTTGGAACTGCAAGTGTAATCTTATTTCTTGGTAAACCTGTAAATGGCAACTTGATTTACATTAATATTACCATCGCGCACAATGGCTAATTCATTACCATTGGCATCAATATCAATATCCAATACCTCGCAAGTGCTCTTTTCACAGTAAGGTTTAAGTATTTCAGACATTTGAAGTTTCTTAATTCTACTATACAACTCGTCGTTGTCAACGCAAAAACCATCTAAATTTAAGCCTTCAAAATTACCCATTTGAATAGTGTTCATTAGCATATTTCCTTTGGCATCAAAAAGGCAAAGTTGGTTAATGGCTTCTTCTTGAACATTGGTTCGACCCTTTACGACACTTACTTGAATTTGTGGGCCATTGTGCAATATTTGAGGCGGTGTTGGAACGGAAACACCATCATTTTCAATCAGGTGGTACTTTTCATTTTGAAGTATATTTAATTCTTTATACCAAAACAAACGCATCACATTAGAATTGGGGTCCATACCATAATTGGCAACCATAAAGCCAGGTTTTCCATCCCTGTTTAAAATACCACTTACCACAAATGATTGAAGCTCTTCATTGATACTTAGGGTAGCTTCTTTGCCAATTAAATTGGTATTAGGCAACAGAAAATTATCAAGGAGCAATTCTCTAAATAAACTAAAATTTTCGTCGTAAAAAGCAATATGGTAGGCAATAGCACTTGGGTCGTACTCAGCATTTGAACCTTTTCTGGCAAGGATATACCAACCTAAACTTTCGCCAATTAAATTCCATTCGCCCTTAAACTTCATCTGAGCAAGTGGATCTGCGCTAGGTAAGGCCAAATCTATTTCTTTAATTATATCAGATTTATTTTCAACCAAATCAACCTGAAACAAGTGTAATTGTTGTTTCCCATCATATACCTCAAACACCATATTGCCTGGTGCAGTAAAATGAATTTTACTGATTAAATCTTGGTTCAAACCAATTTGTTCAATATTAAAAGTCTTATTAGCAATCTCTTTACCAGCAAAATCAAATACTTTCACATGGTATTTGGTGGCCAATCTGTCAACAGAAAAAAGGTAATTTTTAGAAGCATAGATATTAAAATTACCCGTGCTGGTAACCTTAAAACTAGCGCGTTTGCTTAGGTCTTTGCTATAATAGAATATGGTATTAACCAATCCTGTATTAGCACCTTGCTCAATATCCTTGTCTTTATTAAAAACCAAGGCAAAGCCAAATTCATCCAAATCAAAATACTGGTTACAATATCCACCCGCAGAATGTTTATCCAAAATAATTTTCGACTGCGAGAACGCATTTGAAAACAAACAAATAAACACAAAAAACAATGCAGCCCTAAGTGAAAATTTAATTTCCATTTGATTGATTTGATTTAGTTTTTACGTTTCAATTGCCAATTGCTACCTGCATTTTCAGTTGGTTTAGCAGAATTTGCCTCCTGTTGAAAGAAAATACCGCCAGCACTATAGGCTGCTGCTGCACTTATTTCAGGCAAATTTTTCTTAAGCAATGCTGGATTAAAGTAATTTTCAATGAACTTGGTATCAAAATTTCCCTTTACAAATGCTTCGTGGTGCATAGCAAAATTACCAAAGCTCAAAGTTGTTTCAATACCGCTAATTTGGTAATCAGCAATAGCCCTAATCATGCGCTGAATAGCTTCTTCACGGGTTGCGCCAAAACAAATTAATTTGGCAATCATTGGATCGTACTGAATTGGAATTTCCATTCCTGCTTCAAAACTATCGTCAACCCTTACGCCATAACCTTGTGGTGTTTTATAGCTCAATAATTTACCAATATCTGGCAAGAAATTATTCATAGGATCTTCTGCACAAACGCGCAATTCAATGGCATGTCCCTTAATACTTAAATCTGCTTGGGTATAACCTAATGCTTCTCCTCGGGCAACACGAATTTGTTCTTTTACCAAATCTAATCCAACTATTTGTTCGGTTACGGGGTGTTCTACTTGCAAACGGGTATTCATCTCTAGAAAATAAAAGTTTAAACTTTCATCCACCAAAAACTCTACCGTACCAGCACCAAAATAATTAGAGGCCTTGGCAACATTTACGGCAGCTTCGCCCATTTGTTTTCTAACTTCGGGTGTTAAACAACTAGATGGAGCCTCTTCAATTAACTTTTGATGCCTGCGTTGAATACTACATTCACGTTCAAAAAGGTAAACAATATTACCATGCTGATCGCCCAAAATTTGAATTTCAATATGCTTAGGCGAGCCAACAAATTTTTCAATAAAAACACTGTCGTCACCAAAAGAAGTTAATGCTTCTGATTGCGCCAAACGAATAGCTTCCTCAAATTCAGATTCGGCGTTTACCACGCGCATCCCTTTACCACCGCCACCAGCAGAGGCTTTTACCAAAACAGGATAACCTATTCCATTGGCAATTTTCTTTGCTTCTGCAACATCTCTCAATGCTTCTTGTGTACCTGGAACCAAAGGAACATTAAATTTTGAAACCGCTTGTTTGGCGCCAATTTTACTTCCCATTACTTCCATACTTTCGGCAGAAGGGCCAATAAAAATAAGACCTGCTTCTTTTACCTTTCTGGCAAAGTTTGCATTCTCACTTAAGAAACCATACCCAGGATGGATGGCATCTGCGCCTGTTTCTAGCGCAACAGAAATAATTTTATCACCCAATAAATAACTTTGCGCACTAGGAGGAGGGCCAATACAAACAGCCTCATCTGCATACCTTACATGCAAAGCTTTGCGATCTGCTTCACTAAATACCGCCACTGTTTTAATTCCCATTTCTTTTGCAGTGCGCATTACACGCAAAGCAATTTCGCCTCTATTTGCTATTAATATTTTCTTCATGGTCTGTAAATGTAAAAAACAAAATTAGCATAAAATTATTAGTGGCATATATAATCCTTCAACTAGAAGTTAACATTCATCCTATTAAATGTAAAGAAAAAGCTATAAAGTCAGATTTAACTATATGTTAGCATGAATAAATTACCTTTACCCATGTGTTTAGGTTCAGTTATAATAAACACTGGCTTAAATATTAACCAATACCAATGAAACTAATCAAATTCCACAGCGAGGAAATTCGTCAAAAAGATTTTGCCAAAGAGCTGCGCGCAAATGTGAATACCTACTTTAAAGAAAATAAGCTTTCTACCAAGGGTAATTTTGTGATGGTGCTGAAATCTATCTCTGTATACGCATTATATGTTTTACCTCTTGTTGCTATTTATTATTTTAATCTTTCCTTTCTTTGGTCCTTGCTAATGTTCATATTAGCTGGCATAGGCACAGCTGGTGTTGGCATGAGCGTGATGCACGATGCCCTGCACAATTCCTATTCAAAACACAAATGGGTTAATACAGTGATGGGATGGAGTATGTATATTATTGGTAGTAATGTGTTCAATTGGAAGATTCAACACAATATTTTTCACCATGCCTATACCAATATTGATGGACTTGATGAGGATATTCAAACGCGTTGGATTATGCGTTTTTCTGAGCAAACACCTTTAAAGCCTATCCATAAATACCAATATTTGTATTCATTGCCATTATACACCATGATGACTTTCTCTATGTTATTAGGAGATTTACCTCAACTCATTGGGTATTATAAAAATGGACTCATGGAAAAGCATTTGGGAAAGCCAAAATTTGAATTCAGCTTAATGGTAGCTGTGAAATTGGTTTATCTTTTTGTTATTATTGGTTTGCCAATTATTTTCACTTCTCTACTATGGTGGCAGGTTTTAATTGCTTTTGTGGCAATGCACATGGTGGCAGGATTCATCTTCTCTCTTATCTTTCAAATGGCACATATTGTTGAAGGAGTTGCACAGCCAGTTGCAGATGAAAACAACCTGGCAGATAACGAATGGATGGTGCATCAGTTGATGACAACTGCCAATTTTGCTCCGCGCAATCATTTACTTAATTGGTATGTTGGTGGCTTAAACTTTCAAGTAGAACACCATTTATTCCCTAATATTTGTCATTTACATTATCCAAAAATTGCTAAAATTGTAGAAGCAACCGCAAAAAAATATGGTGTGCCATACCTTCAAAATGATACCCTATGGAAAGCAATTGTTTCACATTTAAACCGACTAAAAGAATTGGGTCGTCCAATGGAAAATGCCTAAATGAATATGGAGGAAACTAAAATATTTGGAGAAATAGCAGACTTTGTTTACCATGAAAATGGTATTTTATATTCTTATTCAAAAAGTGTTTTGCGTACCGTAGAAAACATTGGTAACAATGTAGAATTGGTAAAGAAAATTACAGGAAACAAAAAAGTCCCACTCCTTATTTTCTTAACAAATTCGCCTGTTCCAAGCAAAGAGACCAGAGAATTCTCTACACTAAAACTTCCTGAGGTATACACTGCAATGGCCATGGTTTCTAAACCCGGATTGGCACAGTTTATCATGAAATTATTGTTTGCGCTCAAACCTTCACCCATTCCTATGAAGTCTTTTTCAAACCAAAAAGATGCAGAAAATTGGCTCAAACAATTCTGTTAATGTAAAACCAATTTCCTTTTGTACTTTTGAGAACTCGTAAATCAAATGACACCGATTGTACAACTCATAAAAAAAGAATTTTTACTGGAATGGCGACAACGCTATGCCTTAAATGGAATCCTTTTACAAGTATTGTCGTCTGTATTTGTTGTTTATTTAGCGGTAAAGCAATTGAGCAACCATACTTGGAATGGTGTTTTTTGGATTGTAATGCTGTTTATTTCTATCAACGCCATTGCTAAAAGCTTTATTGGTGAAGGAAAAGGCAGAAACCTTTATTACCACATGTTGGTTCAACCACAACAACTATTATTGGCAAAATTCATTTACAACGCCATTTTGAATTTGGTTTTGGCATGTTTGTGTTTGGCCACTTTTATCTTATTAATGGGCGATCCAATTGAATCGCTTTTCCTTTATTTTGGTGTAACCCTTTTGGGTTGCCTTGGCTTTGCAAGCACCTTTACCATGCTTTCTGCCATTGCCTCTAAGGCAGGCAATAGCAATTTATTGATGCCTGTTTTAAGTTTACCCATCATTATCCCTTTATTATTAATAGTTATAAAAGCTGCCATGCGCGCCATGGATGGCCTAGATGCCTCGCTTATCTTCAAAGACCTTGGTATTTTAATGGCCTTTAACATATTAGTCATTTCTTTGGCTTACATACTTTTTCCATCCGTTTGGAAGGAATAATTTAGCACCTCAAATTTTTCTGTATCTTTGTTTCATTCAATCACCTGGGCTTTTTACCCTAAATTGTTTTGAACCATGAGTAAAAAAGGAAGAATATTAGTCGCCATGAGTGGCGGCATTGACAGTAACGTTGCGGCTGTTATGTTAG
>CANFSD010000086.1 GCA_947449515.1 Bacteroidota bacterium | reverse complement strand
TTTGATGGTAATAAATAAAAGTTGCGTTTTGTATGTAAATGAATTTTCTAAAACCTGCGGCTGTATTGCCGATCCTGGGTTTGGCGATTCTTCTTGTAAAATTGTTCCCGTTCTTTGTTGGAACCTATAGCCCGGTGTAATGGTAATTTTTTTATAATGTATTCCAGCATCCAATCCCAATGACCAATTTAAAGGATCAAAAGTATTGAGGGTAAGAAAACCCATGCTGCCCATATAATTATCCAATGAGCCCCTCAAATAATTGGCTTCTAGGGTAAGGCTGCGCTTTAGGGTATAACCAATTTTTTGGTTGAAAGCATAGCCCGTTATAGCATTGTGGTTGATATAAGACAAGCTGCTATATCCATATAATTGGTCTCTGCCTAATGGATAATACGTTATGCCTGCTTCCACTTGCCAGCGCGTTTTTAAATCAAAATTACCATAGTTGAGGAGAAGGATAGGCTCCACAAATTTCATGCGTTTAGAGAGCATAGCACTGTAGGTAAAAGTGCTACTCGATTCTGTAGAGTCTGCTATGCTGGCATTAGGCGGTGCAGGGTTAAGGCTGCTATTGATATATGGATAAGGAAAATTTTGGCGACATAAACCCATTGCCAAGCCGGCCGTAAAACCTTTTTTAAAAGTTTGCGTAAGTCCAATATTGTATTGGTAATTTAAACTGGTTTTGGTTTCTAAAACATTCTGGTTAAAAAATTCAATTTTAGAATTGTGCGACGATTGAAAAATATTTACACCCAAATGCCAACGCATACTTGGGGTGCTTAATGCCTCCACATAGCCGCGAATATAATTCATATTGGTAAAAAAATTACCCTGCGCATAATTGGCATTGGTCAATCGGATATTATCGGTTGACATAGCGCTGCCATTTGCGGCAAACACCCTCCCCTGCTCCAATTCAATGCTGGCAATACCTTTAGATTTAGGCTTTAACAAGGAAAAAATAGCGGGGTATTTTACCAATAATTCATTGGCCCTATTGTATTGCGCAGTATACAATAAACATGCATAGGCATAATTTAATACCACTGCATCTGAAGGATTCATTTCTATTGCTTTATTAAAATGAATACTGGCATTTTCAAATTTGTTTTGCTTAAAATACACGATGCCCAAACGCACACGCAAATCGTAAAAATCAATTTTTTCATCAATCGCTTTTTCTCCCAATACAATTAATTTCTTGTATTCAAAATCGTTGAACAATTGCAATGATTGTTCTTCAACGGAAAAATAATTAAGCGCTTGCGCCCAAGAAATACAAGGCAATAGAAGGAAAATAAAAATTATTCGGCGCATAACCAATGCTCCTTTCTTTTACCTGATTGTATAACTAATTCTGCCAAGCCATTGTTGTTAATTACCAAAGTAAAAGTATTGGTTTTAAAAACACGATTCAACAAAGAGGCTTTCACTTTGGCATTTATTTGCATGTGCTGCGGCGCCATTGGTTGGTCAACCTTTATTAACCTACTGCTAAACTCGGCCTTGGTAAACATATAAAAAGGTGCCACCAAATCTTGCATCCAAATCAATGCCGGCGAATTAAAATGATACAAGGGCAATTGGTCGTGCAAAGTAACTTTTGGATATGCACCTAATAATACTGCATAGCAGCTCATGTACAATTGAAACAAATCACTTTTTCTATCGCCTTCAAAATCGGTGAAATAAAAGCGTGTGCCATCATTAACAAAATAGGCATGGCTGTTCGATTTTTCTTCAAACAAATACAAACGGTTCCAAGCATCGGTAAAGATTTCAAAAGAAACGACTTGTAATTTATCTTTTTTAACGAAACGCAATTTCTTGCCAGGTGCCCAATCAAAGGCATTTACGAGTAATTGCGAAGGCGCTACATTACTGATGACGCTTTTTTCTTTGGGCACTTCAAATATTTTCAACTCCTCTTTTTCCATGAAATAAGCCAATGGATATTCCAAGGTTTTTTCGCCCAATTTAGGACTGTTTTGCAATTGAAAATGCAAGTGCGGTTCTGGCGAACGACCACTGTTACCGCAGGTTGCCAGCAAAGTGCCTTTTGTTACAAAATCGCCTACAGCCACTTTAAAAGAATCGCGTTTGAGGTGACTTATTTGCGAATACAAACCATCTAAATGGTTCAAAATAATAGTGTTTCCCCAGTTTCTTTCGGTATCAACATTGCCAATGTTATTGTCGTCTATATGATTAACAATAGCAAACACATAGCCATCTGCAGGTGCCAATACAGGTTTATTGTAACAGTAAAAATCTTGTAAATGAAGACCAGGTTCCTTGTAGGTTTTTTCCTTTTCGTCAACCACCACAAAATCCAAGGCTTTGCTCCAATCGCCCAGATGCGTAATGGTTCCATCGTATCCCTGGCTCACTTGCCACTCACCCCAAAAGGGTAAGGCAATTTTCTTTAAATGCGCTTGGTTGAACCTAGAAATGGCATTCAAATATTTGTAAACTGTTTTCTCTGCAGAATAATATTGGATCGTAACCAAATGCAAAAAACGAGGCAACCAACGTTGGTGCAAGGCATATAAAAAGATGGTGGTTAAAACACTAAAAGCAAGGGTGAATGTTTTTAAATGTATGCCAAAAAATAACTTATCAAAAGCAATTTGCAATAGCATTAAAACAGGCACCAATACTAGGCTCATGCCGTATGAAAACTTATTAGGAATGAGGTAAAACCCACCAATGGCAATGGCAAAGAAAATATAGTTTGAGCCCACCATGTTTTCCGATAATTGGAAAATATCTGCTCCAAAAACTTCGTACGCATAAAAGGCAAAAGTGAATCCCAAAGCTGCCAATGAAAATGCAATGCGAGAAAAATAAAACAAGCCCAATGCAATGAGCAAACCACCTAAAATGGAAGGAATAAAAAAAGTAGCAGAAAGTGTTTTAAAAAACACTTGTAACAATACAGGCATAGGCAGTGCATCGAGGCTATGGGTAAGGCTTTGAAAGAAACTAAATAGCGTTGGCATACCCATTTCTGAATAGGGCAAATGAACCGCTACATGTATGTTTTTTAATTCTGCACTTGCCAAAAATACCAGGCCATAACTCACAAAAAAAGGAAAGCTTAAAAAGGGCAAATGTACTTTTCCAAGGGTACCTTTGAATACAGCTGTCATAACCAACAAACAAATATTGGCTATCACAAACAAGGCAATAAAAGCAGCATTCACCTCAAATTTATAGGCCAATGCCAATCCAAAAAGCAAGGCATTGAAACCAAAAATTCCTTCGCGTATTTCTTTCCTATCGAAGCCAAAAACATAGGCCAATGAATTTACCAAAGCCACCGCAGCCAGGCCAAAGAAGCCCAGTTTTGGGTCGAAAAAAGTAACCAATAAAATAATGGCAGCAAAGCGCTTATTCAAAGAAAAGAATATTTGGCTATAGCTATGCAGAAGGGCATCTACAAGATAGGAAGCGCTTATTTCTTTCTTCATGTTACAATTTTTGGACCTGCATCTTACAATTTTTTCAGTAAAGAGGCAATATTACAATTCAAACTTCTCTAGGTGTTGCGGCAAATGTTCGTATTGCAACATGGTATCCAATGATTCTTTGTGGCGAATTAAATGCACCCTGTTTTGCCCATCAATCATTACCACATTTGGACGCATTTGAATAAACTGCATCCACTGTGTCATGTTGTAGGCGCCAACTTTGTGCACCACCACCTGATCGCCTTTGCTTAGTAATGGCAAGTTTACACTTTCACGTATACAATCAATATTCATGCACAAGGGTCCGTATACCACCATGTCTTCTGTATGGTGAGAGAATTCTTGCGCAGGAGAAATTTTATGGTTGTACCAAAAAGCGGTAAACAATAGGTTCACACCAAAATCCATAATAGTTGCGCGGCGGCCATCACTCAGGCGTTTGGTTGCTATTACCGAACCTAATAAATATCCGGCATCGTCTATTAAGGCACGACCCGTTTCTAAAAACAAGGTTGGCAATTCATTTTGTTTGAAACCAAAATTTAGGATCGTGCTAGAGATTGCTTCTGCATAATCTTCCATGCTTGGAATAATATCTGGCCCTTGCAAATAGCTACCTTTTAAAGTATTGGCAGAAGCAAAACCACCTCCCAAATCCAAGTATTGAATTGGTTTATTCCATTTTGCTTTTACATTAAGCGCCAAGTCGCAAAGCTTCCAAGCCGCGGTTGCGTAAGCACTTGCAGTAAGCATATAGGTTCCAATATGACAATGCAAACCATTTAATTCCAATTCTGGATGGCTCATTATTTTGTTAATGGCGTTCCAAGCCTGACCATTTTCATAGTTAAATCCAAAACGATCCCACATTGGATAAACGCCTGTATCCATGTTTACACGAATGGCAACTGATGCTTTTTGTTTGAGTCGTTGCACCACTTCAATAAGCATGTACAATTCATCAAAATGATCGATGTGAATGAGCGATTTGTTTTCAATGGCAAGGATCAAATCCTCTTCAGATTTATCTGGACCATTGAAAATAATTTTATTTCCTGGTACTCCATTACCCAAGGCTTTTTTGTATTCAAAAATAGATACTACCTCTGCCCAAGCGCCTTCTTGGTGGAACACTTTACAAACTGCATTGAGGTAATTTGTTTTGTAGCTCCAAGCAAATTGAACCTTTGGGTAACGCGTTTTAAAAGCACGCACCGCGTTTTGGTAGTTCTTCCTAATTTGCGGTTCGCTGATCACAAAAACAGGCGAACCATATTCTGCAATAATATCTTTAACGGCAACACCTTCAATATGCGAAACCGGCGCATATTCTGTGCGTGTTCCAAATTTATTCATGCTACCGGTATTTAACTTTTGAATAACCGGACGCTCATAACTTAACTTAGCCATATTTTCTTACGTTTAATTTTTTTTTATAATTTATAATTCACCCAAGGTTGAAATTTTTTCAAATTCAGCCAGGCTTACAATTTGATCAAAGGAATAGCGCACAAATAATTTTCCGCTTTCATAAGTTGGGAAAGGTGCCACCTTTTCGCCCAAGGCCATTTTCACCAAAGCCTCTGGATGGTTTTGTCCGCAACCCACGGCCAAGTAAACCCAAGCAGGAAAACGCGGATTCATTTCTAGCAAGTAATACTCCCCTTTTTGCGATTTAATAAACTCCAATTCGCAACCACCACGCCATTTGGAATTGGCAATAACGCGGTTGGTAATTTTTATTAATTCTTCATCCAAAAGTGAAATACCTGCCCATGCTTTTCCCTTATCTGTTATGTATAATTTGCGCATAGGAACCGCCCCAATACAATTGCCTTCTCCATCGCCAATAGCAGTAACATTTACCTCATTGCCCGATACAAATTCTTGCAAGATGATAGGCAAACCCCACTTATTGGCAATCTTATGAAAATAATTAACTGCTTGCTCTGGTGTGGCGGCAATACTGGCATCGTAGTATTTTCCTTTTACCACCAAAGGGTAGCCTAATTCCAATCCCACCTGGTGAATTTCTGAGGGCGAATAAATCATTTTTGCAACAGGAACCTTCACTTCATTTTGCACACCAAACTCATACAAAACAGATTTATGACGCGATTCAAAAGTTTCCAAATCGGGCATGAAGGTGGCAATATTGTAGGTGCTTTTTAGGATCGGACCTAATTTTATAAAGCTATGCAACTCTGCGTCAAAGTTTGGAATAATTACATCTAATTTTTCCTTGCTGTGGATGTATTCCAAGCGCTGCAAGAGGCTATCCATGCCAGAAGAAGGTAATGGAATAGAATAAGATTTATCTACCAAATCGTGCATATACAAACCCGGTTCAAGTGTTTCATAACTCAAACCAATGATGCGCACCTCAAAGGCACCGCTCTCCTTGAGCGCTCTAATAACGGGTATACCGGGGCCCGGACTGTCAATATTATTGAGTCCAGAAACAGCCACCGTAACTTTACGTTTAGTCATGGCTATTAATTAATTGGTAACTCAATAACATTTGAAAAAAATCTGCCAAGTCTTTTTCTAGGATAGCTTCTTCGGTGGCATATTTTTCTGCTAATATTTTCACAATCTCTTTGCGGTCTTTTTGCTCTTTCATGAGGTTAATAATTTCCTGACCAATTGGATTGGTTGAAAATGAATCGCCGCTAACAGGGTTGAAAATAAAGCCATTTTCACTCACTGCGATGTTTTTATTGAGTTGCATAGATTAATAATTTAGTGTTTGATGTAATAATCGGACAATGGATTAAACGTTAAAAATAAATAAACCCTTCTGCCCTTTTGAATGATTATTGTCAGCCTTTGGTAAAATGAACTTTTAGTATTTCTTTTGTCTTAGATATGAGCATGATAGCAAGCATTCAAGAAGAAGCAAAAAGTTTGTCGCACAAATTAATTACAATAAGGCGACATATACACCAACACCCAGAATTATCTTTTCAGGAGTTTGAGACCCTTGCTTATGTAAAAGCGCAATTAGTAGAAATGGGCATTACCCAAATTAAACCAATGGCAAATACCGGTTTAGAGGTAATCATTGAAGGAAAAAATCCAGCAAAAAAAACCATTGCTCTGCGTGCAGATATGGATGCATTGCCAATAGTTGAGGCCAATGATGTTCCTTATAAATCTATTAACATAGGCGTAATGCATGCTTGCGGACATGATGCGCACACCACCTGTTTATTGGGCGCAGCAGCTATTTTAAACAAGTACAAAGACCAATTTGAAGGCAGCATAAAATTATTGTTTCAACCAGGTGAAGAAAAATTACCAGGTGGAGCTTCTTTAATGATCAAAGAAGGAGCCTTAGAAAATGTAAGTAGTATTTTGGGTCAACATGTAATGCCATTAATTCCAGTTGGCAAAATAGGATTTAGAAGTGGCTTGTACATGGCCAGCACAGATGAATTATATGTAACCATAAAAGGCAAAGGTGGCCATGGTGCCATGCCACATTTATGTATCGATCCAATAGCTATTATGGCGCAAATGCTAACAGGCTTGCAGCAATTGGTAAGCAGAAATGCCAATCCAATTATTCCAAGTGTGCTTACGTTTGGAAAAGTAATTGCGAAT
>CANFSD010000085.1 GCA_947449515.1 Bacteroidota bacterium | reverse complement strand
TTTGTTTCCATTAAGTTGCAAGCAAAAAACAGAAGAAGCCTCATTGAAAGAGAACTTCAGTTGCGCTATGTAATGATCAATGAGCAAGCTGCAGACCGCCCCCATATGTATCAATTTGCAAAAGACCATTATGGTGTTGCAGAAATAAAATTCAATTTCAGCAAAGACAATGCCTTATACCCGCACACAGGAAGCTTTATGTTGCAATCGGGCTTACACAATGTGCGTTTTAACAAACTGGGCATTGAATTGAACCAGGGTTTCCTCTATAAAGACGGTAAAAAGAAAGCACAAATTCGCCTTTTTACAGGTGCATTTCTTTTCCAAAAAACTGCAATTACAAATAGTAGAAACGATATCTTCTCAAGCAGGGCCTTTTTCCAAGGTGCGGGCAAAAATGGCAACAATGATGTATTATACGATGAAGCCATGATGGGCCGCCAAGAACAATTGCAAAACATCGCAAACCCATTAAACCCGGGCAATTCAAGCGCTGAAAACTTTTATGGTCGCCAAATATTAATGAGCGATGCAGGCTTTAGAAACTTTGCCCAAGTGGGTTCAAGTAATTCATTTATCAGTGCATTGAATATTACTATTCCACTCCCAATTCCAGTGCCAATTGGAATTTATTCCGACTTCAGCTATTGGCAATCTCCAGCAGGATCTTTTACAATAAATGGCGTTGCGGGTTTTACTACCACGTATTATCCTGCACAAATGAATCTAACCTATAATGGAGGAATTTACCTAAGCTTATTTAGCAATACCGTAGCTATTTATGTACCTGTTATTAGCAGTCAAGATGTTAAATTTTATTGGGAGACCAATGGCTATAACAGCTTGTTTAGTAGAACAAGCATTATGATTAACCTCAACAAAATGAATCCAATTGCATTAATTAGAGATATTAAACTCTAATTTTGCATATAAATTATACAAAAATTAAATCAATATAATATGTCAGCTAACAGCACTTTTTCACTTGACTTCCTTGCCAAATTAGGAATACAAGCTCATAACCATGGCACCTCTACTGGCCAAAATAATTTCTCATCATCTGCAGCAAGCAAAAAAGAAATCTACTCTCCTGTTGACGGAAAATTAATTGCCAGTGTTTCTTATACAACCAAAGAAGAATACAATACTGTAATAGAAAAAGCAGAAGAAGCCTATAAAACATGGAGAACCATTCCTGCTCCTAAAAGAGGGGAAATTGTTCGTCAGTATGGCAACCTATTGCGTGAATACAAAGATGCGCTTGGACATTTGGTTAGTTATGAAATGGGAAAAAGCTTACAAGAAGGTTTAGGCGAAGTGCAAGAAATGATTGACATATGCGATTTTGCGGTTGGCTTAAGCAGGCAATTACATGGGCTTACCATGCATAGTGAAAGACCCAACCACCGCATGTATGAGCAATACCACCCAATTGGTATAGTGGGGATTATTTCTGCTTTTAATTTCCCTGTTGCTGTATGGAGCTGGAACAGCATGCTAGCCGCCGTTTGTGGGGATGTTTGCGTTTGGAAACCTTCAGAAAAAACACCTCTATCTGGAATTGCTTGCCAAAATTTAATGGCAAGAATTTTAAAAGAAAATAATTTACCCGAAGGCGTTTTTAGTATTATCAATGGAAACTTTGAAGTGGGTGAATGGATGAGCCACGATGACCGTGTACCTTTGGTTTCAGCTACAGGATCTACCAGAATGGGAAAAGCCGTTGGAGCAGCATTGGCGCAAAGATTTGGTAAAGCATTGCTAGAATTAGGCGGTAACAATGCCATTATTTTAACAGAAAATGCCAACCTAGATTTAGCAATGGTAGGTGTATTATTTGGTGCTGTAGGTACTGCCGGCCAACGCTGCACAACCACACGCCGCTTAATTATTCACGAAAGCTTATACGATACCGTTAAAGAGAAATTAGTAAAAGCTTATGCTCAGCTAACTATTGGCAACCCACTAACCGGAAATTTAGTTGGACCATTAATTGACAAAGACGCTGTAAATGCATACCTAAATGCTATTGAACAATTAAAAGCAGAAGGTGGAAATGTATTGTGTGGTGCAGAGGTAATGACTGGTGAAGGATACGAAAGT
Organism: Bacteroidota bacterium; assembly: GCA_947449515.1. Lineage (GTDB taxonomy): Bacteria > Bacteroidota > Bacteroidia > UKL13-3 > UKL13-3 > B1. Next base: position 5,027 of record CANFSD010000085.1, on the reverse strand, counting down.
GGTTGCTATGTTAAACCAAGTATTTGTGAAGCAAATAATAATTTCAAAATTGTTCAAGCAGAAACCTTTGCGCCAATTTTATACATTATGAAATATAAAACCTTGGATGAAGCCATTGCAATGCAAAACGGCGTGAAGCAGGGCTTAAGTTCAAGTATTTTTACCACAAACATGTTAGAAGCTGAACAGTTTTTGAGTGCTTGGGGCAGCGACTGTGGTATAGCAAACGTAAATATTGGAACCAGTGGGGCAGAAATTGGTGGTGCATTTGGTGGCGAAAAAGAAACCGGTGGTGGCCGTGAAAGCGGTAGCGATGCCTGGAAAGCCTATATGCGCAGACAAACAAATACCCTCAACTATGGCAAAGAATTACCTTTGGCCCAAGGAATAAAATTTGATTTATAAAAGCGAATTAAAATTTTGGTATAAGGTTTGCAATAAGTTGGTATCATGAAAAACAAGATCATCCCTAGCCTATTTATTGCATTCCTTGCATGCCTGTTTTCAGCAGATGCGTTTTTCCTTCCCGAACTACCTAAAGAAAAAAAGGAGAAACCCAATGAAATCAAAAAGGTAAAAAACAATGCTTTTACCTATGGTGAAAAACTAGATTTTCGCGTGCATTATGGCCCTATTACTGGTGGTAACGCCCATTTTGAAATAGATCCAAATCCTATAGAAGTTAATAATAGAAAAACCTACCATATCAAAGTTTCTGGCAAATCTTCTGGCATGGTGGATGTTATGTTTAAAGTGCGCGATGAATACGAAAGCTATTTAGACGAAGAAGCTATTATACCTTGGAAGTGCATAAAAAAAGTACGTGAAGGAGGTTATACTGATAGTGACTTTATTTTATTCGACCAGGTAAATGGTTTTGCAACCAGCAAAAGAGGTAAAATAGATATTTCACAACAAACCCAAGACATTGTTTCTGCCATTTATTTTGCCCGCACTACTGATATGAGCAACGCAAAAATTGGCGACGTTTTTCCAGTAAACTTATACATGGATGCAGAAAATTTTCAATTGCGTTTTAAATTTATCCGCAGAGAAGTAATTAAAACTGATGTAGGAACTTTTAAAGCCCTGGTTGTACGTCCTCAATTAATCAAAGGCCGCGTATTTAAAGACGAAGAAGCCTTAACCCTTTGGGTAAGTGACGATGAAAACCATTTACCCTTAATGGTTGAAAGTGACATTTTTGTGGGTTCAATAAAAGCCGAATTAGTTGGCTACAAAAACCTCAAAAATCCGCTTACTGCAAAAATTAAATAATTATAAACGGCATAGAAATTTAAATAATTCCTTTGCCGTTTTTTATTGAAACAAAATCCACTGCTTTCTGTTTAATTTGCATCATGATGCAATGGCTGAAAAAACCAACAAATTATCTTACCGGAATTCTAATCATCTATTATATAGTTGGCTTAACGGGTATGGCAATTAATGCTCCTTTCCTTGCAAGCCTCACACCGTTTAGCCTGCTGCTTACCACTGCCATACTTTTTTATTTGCATGCCGAAAAAGACATGCTGTTTTTTGCAAATCTACTTTTTGTATTTGTTGCAGCTTGGTTTTTAGAAATGATGGGCGTTAGTACTGGAAGCATTTTCGGACATTACCAATATGGTCAAACACTGGGACCAAAGATTCAAGGAACACCGCTTATCATTGGCCTTAATTGGATCATAGTATGTTATACCAGTTTGCAGGTAACACAAAAAATTGCCCTGCATTTTAAATGGAAATTACCTGAAATTTTGGGGGCAGCTTTTGCCGCCTTTTTCATGCTAATTTTTGATATTTTGCTGGAGCCTGTAGCACAAAAATTAGACTTTTGGCAATGGGAAAATGGTATAATTCCTTTGCAAAACTATACCGCATGGTACTTCTTTGGTTTTGCTTTTTGCTTTTGGTTGTTAAAAGGCGGACTTCTTAAAAACAATCCCCTCGCTTGGCGTGTTTATTTAGTTCAATTTATCTTTTTTGCAGTCTTAAATATACTTTTATAAAAACTTTCGGTTCGAACCAACCTTAATTCCTATATTGATAAAAATATGGCCATCACAATTATCTTAGTCACCTTTCTGTTTATGGAATTTACCGCTTGGTTTACCCATAAATTTGTTATGCATGGCTTTCTCTGGTCTTTACACAAAGACCACCACCAGGTAGAACCTGGCTTCTTTGAAAAAAACGATGCCTTCTTCCTGATTTTTGCCATTCCCAGTGCCTATTGTTATATTACTGGTCTTATGTATCAAGACATTCGCTTGTATATTGGCATTGGAATATCTCTTTATGGATTCGCCTATTTTGTGGTACATGAAATAATAATTCACCAACGTTTTAAATGGTTAAACAGGTTAAATAACCATTACATAAGAGCAATTAAAAGAGCACATAAAATACACCACAAACACTTAGGCAAACACCAAGGAGAAAATTTTGGAATGCTCATCGTTCCATTTAAATATTGGAAAGACCCAAATACCAGTAAATGAGTCTATACGCCTATTTAATGCTGTTTTCTTTTGCAGGTCCTTTTCTGCTTAGCTTCGATAAAAAAGTAGCCTTTTACCGTTGGTGGCCAGGATTGTTTCTGGGTATAACGGTTAACCTAATTTTGTTTGTATTATGGGATTGGTGGTTTACCAAAACAGGTGTTTGGAGCTTTAATGATACCTATGTTTGGCCAGTGCGTATTCTTCAATTACCTATAGAAGAATGGAGCTTTTTTGTTGTTGTGCCCTATGCAAGTATATTTATTTATGCCTGTTTAAAAGCCTATACCAATAGCAATTGGTGGGATGCCAAGGTGCAATTATTCAACTATATTTTTATAGCTTGGTGTACTTTCAACATCCTGTTTTTTTCGGATCGAACCTACACATTGGTAAACAATTTATTAGCACTTTGCCTCCTAATGGCTCAACAATTCTGGCTTAAAAAACCCTATATGGGTTATTTTTGGAAGACTTATTTCATCCATTTAATTCCATTTTTTGTGATCAATGGCATACTTACTGGAGGAGCAACTCCCTCTCCAGTTGTGGCGTATAACCCCAATGAAATAATGGGAATAAGACTATATACCATTCCTATAGAAGACTTGGTTTATGCTTTAACCTGCTTATTACTGCCAATAACAGTTTTAGAACATTTCAAAAGGACTTAAAACAATCATTTTTTATTTCGGCGCCAAACCTTATTTTAGCGCCGAAATAAAAACCAAATAAAATGAACTTTCCAGAGAACTTACTTTACACCAAAGACCACGAGTGGGTACGTGTAGAAGGCGATGTAGCCTACATTGGCATCACAGATTTTGCACAACATGAATTGGGCGATATCGTTTATGTAGATATTCCAAGCAAAGGTAAATCTGTTGCACAACACGAAGTTTTTGGTACTGTAGAAGCCGTTAAAACAGTGAGCGATTTATTTATGCCTTTATCTGGCGAAGTTTTGGAAGTTAATCCAGCTTTGGATGGCTCACCAGAATTGGTAAATTCTGATGCTTACGGCGAAGGTTGGATGATCAAATGTAGCATTGCAAATGCTTCAGAAGTAGACGGCTTATTGAAAGCCGATGCTTATAAAGAATTAGTACACTAATATTTCCCTTTAACGCGAAGGCGCTAAGGCACGGAGCAAAATTTATACCTTTGCTGTGTGTCTTTGTGCCTTCGTGGCGTTTTATACCCTTTCCAACAAAATACAATGAGCGAAGAAATTTTTAAAAAAGTTGTTTCCCATGCCAAAGAGTATGGATTTGTGTTCCCAAGTAGTGAAATTTACGATGGACTTGGTGCCGTTTATGATTATGGACAAAACGGTGTTGAACTCAAAAATAACCTTCGCCAATATTGGTGGAAATCAATGGTACAAATGCATGAAAACATTGTAGGCCTTGATGCTGCAATTTTTATGCATCCCAAAACTTGGAAAGCAAGTGGCCATATTGACGGGTTTTCTGATCCTATGATAGACAATAAGGATTCGAAAAAACGCTACCGAGCAGATAACCTTTTAGAAGACAAAATTGCCCGTTACCAAAAGGATGGCAAAACCAACAAGGCAGATGAATTGCAAGCCGCCCTTGACCAAGCCTTGCTTGATAATGATTTGGTTCAACTTAAATCTCTCATAGAACTACATGAGATTGTTTGCCCAATAAGTGGTACCAGAAACTGGACAGATGTAAGGCAATTTAACCTCATGTTTGCTACAGAAATGGGTGCTATGGCGGAAGATGCTGATAAGGTTTACCTGCGCCCAGAAACAGCTCAAGGAATTTTTGTAAACTTTTTAAATGTACAAAAAACGGGTAGAATGAAAATTCCTTTTGGTATAGCCCAAACAGGAAAAGCATTCCGAAACGAAATTATTGCACGCCAGTTTATCATGCGTATGCGTGAATTTGAACAAATGGAAATGCAATTCTTTATTCGTCCTGGCACCCAAAAAGAATGGTACGAATATTGGAAAAAAATGCGCATGGATTGGCATGCTAAACTCGGTTTTGGTTCGGACCTATACCGCTTTCACGACCATGTGAAACTTGCCCATTATGCTGATGCAGCAGTAGATATTGAATTTAATTATCCATTTGGTTTTAAAGAAATGGAAGGTATTCACTCACGTACAGATTTTGACTTAAGCAAACACCAAGAATTTAGTGGTAAAAAAATGCAATATTTTGATGCCGATTTAGACGAAAATGGAAAAGCATTTGGCAATTATGTTCCTTACGTAATTGAAACCTCCATTGGTTTAGATCGTTTGTTTTTAGCTACCATGTGCGCTGCTTTCAAAGAAGAAACAATTGAATCGGCACCAGCTGAAGATGGAACCATAAAGAAAGATTCGCGCGTGGTTTTAAAATTCCCGGCAATTTTGGCTCCTTATAAAGTTGCTATTCTTCCTTTACTTAAAAAAGACGGCTTGCCAGAAGTGGCACGCAAAATAATGAACGATCTTAAAACAGATTACAACTGTTTTTATGAGGAAAAAGATGCCAT
>CANFSD010000084.1 GCA_947449515.1 Bacteroidota bacterium | reverse complement strand
GTATCAATTTGAAATTGGTAACCCTTTGCCCCTGTTACAGCATTTACATATATAAAAATATCAAATTTACTGAAAGACGATCCATTTGCAGGGCTATTATTAACTGGTGCATTGATGGCATAGCTTTGGTTCGAACCGAAAACCAATAATGCCAATAGTATATGAGAAAGTAGAGATTTCATAGAATTTCAAAGTTAAATATTTAATTATTAGAACAATTAATATTTACAAACATTGAGCGGAAATTTCGTTTAATTATTTGCTAGAAATTTGCTTTAATTTGATTTCATTTTCAAAAGCAAAACATGAATAACTACCAAAGCACCCTTGCAGAACGCTTTATGCGCTATGTTCAAATTGATACTACTGCTGATCCAAATTCGGAGACACAGCCAAGCTCTATGAAGCAAAAAGACTTAAGTGCTGTTTTAGTCTCAGAACTTAAAGCAATGGGAATTGCAGATGCAGAATTGGATGAATATGGGTATGTGTATGCAACTATTCCAGCAACTGGAAATTCAAAAGCGCCTGTTGTATGCTTTTGCGCGCACGTAGATACTGCGCCAGATTGCAGTGGCACAAACGTAATTCCGATACTTCATAAAAATTACGATGGTTCTGATATTGTATTACCCAACGAACCAAGTGTTGTTATTAGTAAAGAAAAACACAGCTATTTAAAAGAGCGCATAGGCGATGATATTATAACAGCTTCCGGCCATACTTTGCTTGGTGCCGATGACAAGGCGGGTGTTGCTATTATTATGGATTTGGCTAATTATTTAATGGCTAATACAAGTATTTCGCATGGTAAGGTGCGCATTTTATTTACGCCTGATGAGGAAATTGGCAGGGGTGTAAATAAGGTGAATATGGAGAAATTAGGCGCAGATTTTGGTTATACTTTAGATGGTGGAGAACGCGGTCATCTTGAAGGTGAATCATTCTCAGCTGATGCTTGCACATTAATATTTAATGGTATTAGTGCCCACCCAGGATATGCAAAAAATAAAATGGTGAATGCACAAAAAGTGGCAGCCCATTTTGTCACGCTATTGCCCAGTGATTCTTGGTGTCCGGAGCAAACTTCGGGATACGAAGGTTTTGTACATCCCGTGCACATGGAAGGTGGATTGGAAGAAGCAAAAGTACAATTTATAGTGCGTGATTTTGACACGAAAAAATTAAGCGAGTACGAAAACCGTTTGGAAGAAATTGCAAAAACAGCTGTTGCTAAATTCCCTGGAGCTACTTATTCTATAAGTGTTCAGGAGCAATATAGAAACATGCGTGAAATATTGGATCAACAGCCACATGTAATGAAATATGCAGAACAAGCTTATCAACTGAGTGGCCTAACTCCCAATATTCAAAATATTAGAGGCGGTACAGACGGTTCACGATTGTCGTTTATGGGTTTGCCTTGCCCTAATATTTTTACCGGCGAAATGGGTATCCATAGCAAGCAAGAATATGTAAGTGTTCAGGATATGGAAAAAGCAGTTGAAGTTTGTTACAACATCCTGCAAGTTTGTATAGAAAAATAATTATTTGAACGTAATAGAAGCAATTATGAAATTGCTTCTATTACATCCTGACGGGTGATGATGTGGTAATCGCCCATTAAATCTTTTAGCATTACTGCTGCATTATCTTTGGTAATCATTTTACTTACCTCTTCCATGGCTGTATCTGCCGTAACAAAAGGGAATGGCGCAGACATTACGTCTTTTACCAATTTGGCTTTTACGTGTTGGTCTTCTAATAATAAGGTAAATAATGCGGTATCATTTAGAGAGCCTGTGAATTGCCCATTGTTATTGGTTACAGGTAATTGTGAAATAAAATATTTACGCATTAATTTCAGCGCAGACTCAACGGTTTGGTCTTCATTTGCAGTAACCAATTTCAAGTGCTTATGACTTTCAATTAAATTAATAGCACGGGTTTGATCATTCAATAAAAATCCACGGTCGCGCATCCAATCTTCATTGAACATTTTACCCAAGTAACGTGTGCCATGATCATGGAAAATCACCACCACCACATCTTCTGGTTTAAACATATGACGCATTTGAAGCAAGCCTGCCATTGCCGAACCTGCTGAATTACCTGCAAAAATTCCTTCTTCACGAGGAATTCTTCTGGTCATCATAGCCGCATCACGGTCGGTCACTTTCTCAAAATGATCAATAATAGAAAAATCTACATTGGCTGGAAGGAAGTCCTCTCCTATGCCTTCAGTGATGTAAGGGTAAATTTCATTTTTATCAAAAATGCCTGTTTCTTTATATTTCTTAAAAACAGAACCATAGGTATCTATTCCTAAAACTTTGATGTTTGGATTCTTTTCTTTTAAATATTTTCCAGTGCCACAGATGGTTCCGCCGGTTCCAACGCCTACAACCAAGTGGGTGATTTTACCTTCTGTTTGTTCCCAAATTTCTGGGCCAGTACCTTCATAATGGGCAGCAGAATTTGAAAGGTTATCGTATTGGTTAGGCTTCCAGGAATTTGGAATTTCTTTAATCAACCTACTTGAAACACTGTAATAAGAACGAGGATCTTCTGGTTCTACATCGGTAGGACAAACAATTACTTCTGCACCAAATGCTTTTAGGGCGTCAAATTTTTCTTTGCTTTGTTTGTCGGTAGTGGTAAAAATACATTTATACCCTTTTATAACGGCTGCAATGGCAAGACCCATACCTGTATTACCGCTGGTACCTTCAATAATGGTATATCCAGGTTTGATGGTTCCCGCTTTTTCTGCATCCTCAATCATTTTAAGCGCCATGCGGTCTTTGATAGAATTTCCAGGGTTGGTGGTTTCTATTTTTGCCAAAACGGTACAAGGAAGTTCTTTGGTAATTTTATTAATTTGAACCAATGGGGTTTGCCCGATGGTTTCTAATATGTTCTTTTTCCACATGGGGTCAAAGCTATGAAGATTTTGTGGAAGTAAAAAACCAGTCTATTTATTTGGAGCTTTACCAAATAAATCTGTACAAAGTGACGTTATTAAGTACAAATAATTAGGTATTTGTGGCTTAGAAACAGGTATTAAAAGATTATTTTTTGCATATTTGCCCAATAAGCCCCGATTGAATTGCTAAAACTAAACTCAAAATTCGAACTCAATAAGTATAATAGCTTACAGTTATTTCAGTTTCTGAGGTTTGGGACTTTTTTTCTCATTTCAATTTTACTGGCAAAAATTACTTATGGGCGGTTCACCTCTGGTTTTGGAACTTTAATTATAAGTAAATACGAGATGTTAATGTTGTTAAGCTCAAGCTTAACCTTTTTCTGGGTATCGAGTATTACCAATACATTAATTCCGTTTTACCATGCCTCAGATGAAGAAAAACAAAAGCGCATATTATTTAATGCCTTTGCCATTCTTACTATTTTTAGTGTAATCGCAGGTATTATAACTGCTGTGGTTGGACATTACAAATACCCAAAAGATGCAGATTTGTTTCAAATGTTTGGCCTTGTGGTTTTCTTAAATACGCCCACCTACATAGCAGATTATATTTTCTATTTAAAAGGCAAATACAAATCATTAATGATTTGGGGAATTGTAACATTTGGTGCGCATATTATTTTATTATGCTTGCCAATTTTTATGCGGCAAACCTTAAACTTGGCCATTAATTTATTGGTAATTCTAAGTATGATTAAATTTAATTATACGCTTGTTTTGCTAATGAAATATTCTCTTATTTCCTTTCATACCAGGCTTATTCAGGAGTTTATGAAAAAGGTATTGCCCTTTTTATTTTCAATATTATTGGCTGGAAGTATGGATTATATCAATAGTTATATAGTAGAATATTACTTCTCTCCTATTGATTTTGCTGTATTTAGGTATGGTGCCAAGGAGCTTCCTATCTTTTTAATTTTGGCTAATTCATTGAGCAATATTTACAGCGGCGAAATTGCCAATTTTAATAAAAACGGGCAATTACAAGAAGGTTTGGCAAAATTAAAATTAAGCTCTACCAAGCTCATGCGTTGGTTATTTCCTTCTACCATTGTATTGATTTTGGTAAGTAAATACTTTTTTGAATTGGCCTATAACCAAGATTTGGTGCAGGGTTATAAGATATTCAATATCTACTTATTGTTAATTATTAGCAGGATGTTATTTCCCCAAACCGTTATTATGGGTTTGATGAAAAATAGAATTTTCTACTTGGTAAGCACCAATTATTTAATTATCAATTGCATCCTGTCTTTCTGGTTAATTGGCTTTTTAGGAATAGAAGGAATAGCCTATGCCACTGTAATTTCATTTATGGTTGAGAAAATATTACTTGTTATTTACTGTAAAATGGAAGGGGTACAATTAAGCAAATACACCTCAGTTCCTGAGTATATTTTTTATTCTATATTAACCTTAGGCGCCTTTTTTTTAAACCTAACGGGTGTAATTTCATTTTAAGTTCTGCATTAAATAAATCATAATAAAAACTGACCTAGGTCATATTCAAACCCTACAGCCGCGGATAATTTTGTGAAAACTAAAAATTATCCCTATGTCGATTTATCAACAAGCAGGAAAAATTCCAAGCAAACGCCATGTAGTATTCCGTCAAGACAACGGAAATTTATACCATGAAGAATTATTCGGAACCGAAGGGTTTGCCGGAATGTCGTCATTGGTTTATCACCTCTATCCACCAACAATGGTTAAGGAACACGGCCAAGCATATTCGGTTCGACCCGAAGTAGCGATAGAAGATAATTTGCAAGCTAGGAGTTATTTGGGTTATGACATAGAGCCCAATTCTGATTATATAAAAAGTAGAAAAACACTTTTCGTTAATGATGACATGACCATTGGATTGGCAGCTCCTAGTAAAAGTTTAACAGAATATTTTTTCAAAAATGCAGATGCAGATGAAATGATATTTGTGCATAAAGGAAGTGGGATGCTAAAAACAATGTATGGTCATATTAATTTTGAATATGGCGATTATTTAATTATTCCTCGAGGAACAGTATATCAATTACACTTTACCACGCACGACAATAAATTATTAATAGTAGAATCGCATGGGCCAATTGAAACGCCTACGCGTTACAGAAATAATTACGGACAATTTTTAGAACACTCTCCTTTTTGCGAACGAGATTTTAAATTGCCACAAGGGCTTGAAACCATTGATGAGCAAGGAGATTTCTTAATTCAGATTAAGAAACGCGGTTTAATTTACCCTTATGTTTATGAGAACCATCCTTTTGATGTTGTTGGTTGGGATGGCTATTGTTATCCGTATGCATTTTCTATTTTCAATTTCGAACCAATAACAGGTAGGATTCATATGCCTCCGCCAATTCACCAAACTTTTCAAGGAAAGAATTTTGTGATTTGTTCATTTGTTCCAAGGTTATACGATTACCATCCTGATGCCATTCCTGCACCTTATCACCATAGTAATATTGACAGTGATGAATTGTTGTATTATGTAGATGGAGATTTTATGAGCAGGAATAATATACAAAAAGGTCAAATTACTTTACATCCAGGTGGTATTCCTCATGGGCCACATCCTGGTGCCATTGAGCGCAGTATAGGAAAACCAGCCACCAATGAGTTGGCGGTGATGATTGACCCATTTAATCCTGTTAAAATTACCAAGGAAGCGATGAATTATGAATTGAAGGATTATTACCAAAGTTGGTTAAGTAAAAAACCTGAAACAGTTTAATCTACAAATTAAATAATTGCAGCTTACTGATATGATTGTGTTATTAAGCATTGCGACAAAAAAAATAAACCTAAAATTTAAACCATGCATAACGATTTAACTGAAGTAAAAAACTTCACTTACAGTGGCGCCAAAATTTTTGACAAGGCGCAAGATTTCCTTCCTATTAATGGAACAGATTATGTGGAATTATACGTGGGCAATGCCAAGCAGGCTGCGCACTATTATAAAACTGCTTTTGGCTTTGAAGACCTTGCCTATGCTGGATTAGAGACCGGCTTAAAAGACCGTACATCATATGTTTTGCAACAAGGCAAAATTAGGTTGGTATTAAGTACACCTTTTGATCCAGAAAGTGATATGGCCAGGCATTTGCGTGAGCATGGGGATGGTGTAAAAGTAATTGCACTTTGGGTAGATGATGCTTACGATGCTTACCAACAAACTACCATGCGTGGCGCCAAATCTTATATGGAACCTTGCACCTTGTCTGATGAAAATGGTGAGGTAAAAATGAGTGGCATTCATACTTATGGAGAAACCGTGCATGTTTTTGTTGAACGCAAAAATTATAAAGGTTTGTTTTTACCCGGCTATGAAAAATTGGAAACTGGCTATAACCCTGGTGAAACAGGACTGCGCTATATAGACCATATGGTTGGAAATGTAGAAATGGGAAGCATGGATCTTTGGTCGGAGTTTTACGCCAATGTGATGGGGTTTGCCAATTTGGTTACCTTTGATGACAAAGACATCTCAACCGAATATACAGCCTTAATGAGTAAGGTTATGACCAATGGAAATGGTTATATCAAATTCCCTATTAATGAACCAGCTATTGGCAAGAAAAAATCTCAAGTAGAGGAATATTTGGATTTTTATAAAGGAGCGGGATGCCAACATATTGCTGTTGCTACCAATGATATTGTTTTTACTATTAGTGAAATGCGCAAGCGTGGTGTAGAATTTTTATACGTTCCTGGTAGCTATTACGATACCGTAAAAGAGCGTGTAGGAATTATTGAAGAAGATTTAAATGAATTGAAAAACTGGGGAATTATGGTAGACAGAGATGAAGAAGGATACCTGCTTCAAATATTTACCAAACCTGTTGAAGACAGACCCACTTTGTTCTTTGAAATTATTCAAAGAAAAGGTGCGAAGTCATTTGGCAAAGGCAATTTCCAGGCATTGTTTGAGTCTATAGAAGCAGAGCAAGCTAGAAGAGGAACTTTGTAAATTGAACTGAAATCAATAAAAAAAGGCTGGACAATTTGTCCAGCCTTTTTTGTTATTTCATAAATTCTAAAACCGTATTTACCATATTTAAAGAGCCCATTATGGCTGGAACTCTTTGGTGAATTTCTGTTGGTTCAACATCCAATATTCTTTCAGTTCCTGTGGTGGCTTTCCCTCCTGCTTG